>JBIIFW010000045.1:0-11633 GCA_044236985.1 Bradymonadia bacterium
GCTCGAAGGCCATGACGGCCTCGAGATCACCCGCAGCGGCCAGCACCCGGAGGCGATACAACCCGAACAGCTCCGCATCGTCCCCCAGCGCTGTGAGGCAGGCCTTCAGGAGTTCAAAGGTCGAGCCCTCCGCGACTGCCGTGGGCTGTCGCGACAGCCGAGCAGAGAGCAGCTCCCGGAGCTCGCTCCAGCGCTCTGCCGCAGCGAAAAGGCTGCCAAGTGCAGCATGCGCCTCCTCGTCGTTTGGCGCCACCTCCAGCAACCCTCGCAGCTCCGCCTCGGCGGTGAGGTCGTTCTCGATGCTTCGCGGCAGGGCAAGCGCGGCCTTGAGCCTCCAGCCAACCGCCGCCGCACTACCGCCCTCTTGCTCCGCGCGCGCCAGCAAGGCGGTGCGAAGTTCGGCCCGAGCGTCGAGCTTCTCCAGATATCCAGCCCAGGCTTCGAAGGCTGCATTGTCGTCAGGCGCAGCAGCAAAGGCAGCCGCGGCCGTATCTGCCGCTGCGCGGACGTCGCCCGTCACCAAAGCCTCGGCGCGCGCCTTCTCGAGCTGCCAGGCGGTGCGGTCCGAACCCTGCGCAAGCTGTGCTCCTTCATCACAGACTGCCACAAGTGCAGCTCCCTCTCCGGCAGAGCGCAGAAGCCGCGCGAGCTCACGCCGCAACGAGGCGTCGCGCGGCTCCTCCGCCAGTGCGTCGGCGATCAATCGGGCGGCTGCGGCTGTATCGCCGCAGCCTGCCTCGAACTGGTGTGAGACAAGGAGCCGAAGCTGGCGGCGATCTTCGAGATCAGCGGTCTGCTCTAAACGCTCCAGGCCGAGCTCTGCCACGCCCCGGGCATCGCCACTCTCGGCCAGGATCTCGCTCAGCGCACCGTAGCGCGCCTCCGTCGGCTCCAGACGATAAGCCGCCCGTGCCCAGTTCTGGCGTACCGACGGAGCAACGTCGAGCCGGCTCCCCAGCTGTAACAACTCGTCGAACAGCGGTAGGCGAGCCACACCCTCAAGACCCTCCACGCGCGACTCCAACAGGGACATCAGCCCCGTCTCATCGCGGTTCTGGCGCAATCCACGCTCCAACAGAAGCAGCGCAGCCGGATCGGTCGAAGAGACAAACAGCGCCAGCCGTGCACAGCGCGTCGACGTGGATGACGACACCGCGTGAGCGCCAGCAAGTCGAACAATCCAGCCAATCACAGCACTGTCGCCCATGCCCGCGGGGCGTCCCTCAAGAACGGCGAGCGACCGCTCGATCACCGACTCTACCGCTCCCGAGTGCACCGCGTTTGCAAACACGATCTCGAGCGCCGGCAGGTCGAGCGGCTGATAGGCAAGGATCTCGAGCGCCCGCTCCAACGCGCCGGTGCCGTCGTCAAGCGACTCCGAACGCAGCAGCATCTGCTCGCGGAGCAGCGGCTCCCGAAGTCCTGCTCCCTCAAGCGCGTCGAGCGCCATCGTCAGACCAACATCAAGGTCTTCCCACGAGCGCTGAGACCGGCCGAACTCTATCAACAGAGGTACCGCCGAGAGGGCCGTCTCGTCATACTGCGCGTAGGCGCGCAGCAGATCGCGCGCGCGCGGTGTTGCAGGCTCAACGCGGAGCGCATTTGCAACGGCCTGAACGGCGCGCTGAGGCACGCCGGAAGCCATGGCCCCGTCGTGAACCGCCATCCATGCCTCTGCCGCCTCCATTGGCGTGCCAGCGAAGCCCGCGAGCATCTCCAGCCACGCCAGCTCTTCGATACGCCTACCCGCACGGCCACACAGCGCCGCCAACGACCGGAGCGCTCCGGTGTGGGACGGCAGCTGCGACACAACCAGCCGGTGACGTGCCTCCGCAGACTCGTCGTCGCCCAGCAGGCTGCCACAAATCGTCGCCGCAAGCTCCACCAGCATGGCGCCCGACGCCGCGTCGCCTGCCGTCTCGCTGGCAAGGTCGAGAGCCCGTACCGCCTCCACCATCGAAGAACGCTCACGGAGCGACCCTAGCAGCTCCGCACGAAGCCGCTCCGACGCCGGCTGCGCCGACAAGGCACGCACCCGAAGCACGACCGCTACGCTCGCCAAGCCCTCTTCCCGGTCGAGCAGGCTGGCGGCTCGCTCAAACAGCTCCGCTTGAACTTCCATGTCCGGCGACTCCTCGGCCGCCGCGACGGTGAGCGCAACCCGCGCTGCAAGCTCGCCATTCTCCAGCAGGTAGCCGCGCGCAAAGCCGAGAACCTCCGATCGAGCGGCCGGCGCCTGCAGCAACACCTGCAGCTGGCCTACCAACCGACCATCCTGAATCCCCCGGCCAACCAGCGGCCGAAGGCGCAGCGCCGCGTCCAAGGCATCACCGAGCTCCTCCATCGCAACGCGCGCCGTCTCCAGACGGAGCGTCACTGCCTCCTCATCAAACCCAGCACCCGCCAGATAGCGATCAGCAACCGCAAGCCACTCCGATGAATAACCCAGCGCACGATAGGCCTGAAGCAGCGGCAGCATGACCGCGCGATCGTCTGCGCGGATGCTCAGCACCGCCTGATAGGCCTCCACGGCATCTTGGAATCGACCCTGCACCAGCCTGATGCGGCCCAGTTCTGCATAGGATGACGCAGCCGCGTCGCCCTCGCTCGACAGCGCGCGCCGTGCGTGAAGCTCGCCAAGCTCGTCCCACCGGTTCGCCTGCGGGAGCAGACGCACGAGCGCCTCCACTGCCTCGACATCGTCCGGAACCATCGAGAGAACCTTGGACCAGAGCCCGCACGCAGCCTCAAGCCGCAGCGGCGGCTGCTCCGCCAGCTTCGCAGCATCCCGAAGAAGCGCCGCGCGAACCTCCGCGGATGGGCCGGACTCAAGGATCCGACCATTGAGATGCATCAGCCCATCGCGGTCTCCCGACATTTGCAGCGCAGCGCGAAGCGCCTCTGCAGAGCCCACCAACGAAGGGTCAGCATCAAAGGCGCGCCGCAGCGTCCGCACCGCGCCCGAAGAATCGCCGAGCTCCATCAGACGGACCATGCCGGCTTCGGTAAGAAGCGCCACCGAGCGTTCCAGGTTGCTGCTCGCCATCGCGGCCTCTTCGAGGACCCGCGCATAGTCTGCCATCGCCTCGTGCGCCCGACAGAGCGTCGATAGGGCAACCCCCAGCTCCACCTGCTCAGGGGCATCGAGCAGGGCCCGCGACAGGTAGCCGAACTGCTCCTCCGCTGGCCGACCCGCTGCAGCCATCGCAGCAGAAAGTCGCAGCGTCAGCATCGACCGCAACGGCCGCTCCTCCGCCACGCTCAGCTGAAGAAGCAACATCTCCACCCGGATCGCTGCATCTTCCCGCGCGGCCCGCTCGGCCAACAGGGCGAACGCGACCACCCAGCTCTTGTCAGCCGCCCGCTCCGCGACCCGCGTCAGCGTCTGAAGCACCGCCTCCAGCACTCGTACCAGCAGCACATCTTCCGTCAGCGCCTTCTCATAGGCAGCGTGGCAGCCAGCCCAGTCCTGAAGCGACTCATCGAGCACTGTGCCAAGGTAGAGCAGCACCATCACACGCTCTTCTGGCGTCTGCATCAAGCTCGCCAGTGCATGCAGCGTCTCTACGAGCTCGCCCGGCCGTTGCAGCTCAGAGAGCAGTTCCGAGAGCATCGTCAGCACATCCACAGCGCTACCGAACCGACTCAGGATCTCACGACAGACCGATACTGCCCCCTCCAGATCCTGCGATTCGCGCCGCCGGACCTCCGCCAGACGGAGCAAGATCGCCCGCTGAACCGTCGGCTCCGTTGCCGCATCCGAACCACGCCGCAGGACCAGCTCCCGTGCTGCTTGCTGACCCGACGCAGCAAGCCGACGCTCCACCTCATCCATCACCCGAAGAGTACCCGGCGTCGCATCAAAGGCGGCGCTCCAGCCGCGCAGCGCGAGCAGCGGATCCTCCATCCGATCCTGTGCGAAGCGGGCGAGCCGCTCCCATAGCTCTGCGCGGAGCTCCGCACGGTTCGCCTCATCAGCCGCACGCTCCAGCGCCTGACGGACAACCTCACGCAACGACTCGTCGTCAGCCGACTCATCGGCATCGCGCCAGTTCGACGCCAATTCGGGCTGAAGCAGCGCTGCCGCAACAAACGACCGGCAGCCGTCCGAACGGCGTGAGAGCCGGTCGCGGTACAAAAGCGCCAGCTCGCAGTGAAGCTCCGACAACTCGGTGCCCGCGGCAAAGGGAACCCGGTTCCGAAGCGCAACCTCGAGCGCATCGGCACGGTGCGCGACACGCGCGAACGGCTCGAGCAACGCCACCGCCGACATCCGCTCCTCGAGCATCACCGCGTCGGACTCCAGCACCTCGATCAGCAGCGCCGCGAAGGGCGTCGAAACGCCAAAGGCTCGATCTTCGGCCTCCACAAGCACCATACAGCGAGAAGCCGAGCCAAGCTCGTGCCAGACCAACGTCGCGAGCCGAAGCCGCAGCGCGCTCGCCTCCGCACTGTCGCCGATGACCTCGAGTTCCTGCCCCATCCACGAAGCAGCTGAGGCATGATTGCCAAGCTTCAGCTCCAGCCGTGAAAGCGCAACCAGCGCACTCCTGTCGCCCGATACGATCGACAGCCGGCGCCGCCACAACTCCAACAGCGACTCCGGCGACTGCCCCAGCTCCTCGCCCAGCTCCGCTGCTCGCTGCAACAACGCGGCTCGCTCCTCCTCCGACACCGCCAGCTCCACCAGCTCTGCGATGACCGCGAACTCCTCAGGCAGACGAGCGGCCTCCGACAGCAGCACCGCCAACCGGCGACGACTCGTCACCTCCAGCGGCAGCGCCCGACTCACCGCCACATACCAGTCCAGCGCAGAGGCGCTCAGACCCATCCGATGATCAAGAATCCCGGCCACACGGAGCGAAACCTGCGCCGCGGAGTACCCATCCTCAGACCGATGCACGATCTCCGACAGCGCCTCTGCGAGCGCGCTCCAGCCCTGCACCGCCTCCGCAGCCGCTTCACTGAGCTCCACCACCTCCGCAGCCAGCGGCGCAAGCTCCACGGCAAACATCACCAGCGCAAAACCCCGGTCAGCCATCCCTTCGGTCGCCAAGCAGACCCGGGTCGCCCGAACGAGCGTCGCAACACGCTCCTCCACCCGGGTGTCCGCCGAGGCCTCTGCCGTAAGCGCCTCTACGAGCGCCTCCGCATCCCCCACCCGGTCGTAGTGCGCGATCATCACAGACCGCGCACGCGCCCCTACATCGTCGTGCGACCAGAGGCCGCGAAGAAGACCCTCCGCGCGCTCTACATAGACAGCAGAGGAGAGGAGCGCAGCCGCCAGATCAATACCTCGATGCAGGTCGCCGCTCGCAGCAACTTGCTGCTGCGCAAGCGCCCAGGCCACAGCCTGCCCCTCCGACTCAGAGGAGAGCGCGAGAAGCCGCTCCAAAACCGTCACCCGACGGACCCCATCGCCAAGAGCGCGCGCAAGTCGCTCCATCGAGGACCAGGCCGCACGGTCATCGGCGCGAAGTTCGGTGTAGTCGCTCCACGCATCGAGCGCTTCGCGCGCCATGCCGAGCTTCTCGTCGTACAACGCCGCGAGACGGGCCAGAAGCTCCGCCCGCGAACCATCCTCCGGCGCCACCGACAGCTGTGCCTGAAGCACCTCCGCCAGCGCAGACCAGCTCCCCACCGACGTGTGAATCTCCGCCAGCATCAGCAGCGCCTCATCGTGCGTCCGCTCATACCGCCGCGCGTCCGCCAGAACCGCTACGGCCGAGGCATGCGCCCCAAGTTCACGGAAGAAGATGGCGGCTGCCTCCAGCAACAGCCGCGCCCGCTCGTCCGCCTCATCCGTCAGACCCGCGCACTCCAACACCACAACCGCACGGAGCTCCGCATTGCCCGAGGCCGCGAACAACTTCTCCAGCGACTGCAGCAACTCTCGATCGTGAGGCACGAACTGGCGCGCGATCTCAAAGTTCGCGATCGCGCTCGGCAGGTCGTTCAACCGCTCCAATCGAATCAAAGCTGCCGCACGAAGACGGCCCGCCTTCTTCGGTCCATCCGTCGTCTGCTCGGCCGCCCATTCGTAGGCTACCGCCACATCTTCCCAGCGATTCGACTGCTCCGCAGCGAGCTCAACAGCCGCGCTCCTCGCTGGATCATCAGGCGACAGCCGGTAGCCAACCAACCGCGCATCCATCGCGGCGTCCGCCCGCTGCAACTGCTCCTCCGCGACCTCTGCGCAGGCATCTGCAAGCGATAACCGCCGGCTCGCCGCGGCCTGATGAAGCGCCACATCGAGCAGGCTCCACAGCGCCTCATAACGGCCCGCTGACCGATGCCCTCCGCACAACAGATCCAGCAAGCCGACATCATCCGCCGTTCGCCAGACACCGGCACCGCCAGCACGACGCCAGAAGGCCTCTGCCTCGCTGGCCGCATCCCCGGTGCCGGCCACACCCGCAACAACAAGGCAGTGCAACCGCGCAGCCCCGTGCCACGCCAAAGCAGCCTCCGATGCGGCTGCGGCCTGCCGAAGGAGCGCCAACCGATTCTGCTCGGAATCCGCATAGTCTGCCCACTGCTCAAGGTGCCATGCTAGCCGATCAGGCTTTCCAACCCGCTCAAGCAGCGAACGGAGCTGCTTCCGCGCCGGCGCGTAATGCACATCGGATGCGAGCAGCTGCTCCAACTCCTCAATTGCGCTCTCAGGGTCAGCGAGCTTGGCATCTGCCAGCATCGCCGCCTGCACCACCGCCTCCTGAGAAGCCTCGTTCGAGGCGATGCGGGCCACCTGCATCCATACCGCACGAGCTGCCGTCCAGTCGCCGAGCGCTTCGCTCAACCGGGCAACCTCTAGCCAGTCCGAAGGCTCCGATCGGAGAGAGGTAGCCTTCTGCCAAACCCCGCGCGCCGCATCGGCATCGCCCAGCTCCGCCTCCACCAGCCTCGCAATCTCTGCCAGATGCGGCGCGAACGGCGCGGCGCCGAACTGCTCCAGCGCTGCCAACCAGCGCACCGCCCCCTCCGAGGAACGACCCGAAGCCGCCGCAAGCCGGTCAAACAGGACCCAGTCGCAGACCTCGCCGACCTCCTCTACGAGCAGGTTCGCGATCACGATGAAGGCCGAATCCGGATCCGAAAACTCTCGCTCCCAGATCTCCGCCATCGCGCGGCTCGTCGCCCGGCGCTCGCCACTGCCCACGGCAAACCGCATCAGGCCGTAGGCCTGCAGAAGCTCAGCCCAGAGACCGGCCTTGCCAAGGTAGGGCGCAGCTACCGTCGCCGCGGCCTCCGCAACATCTGCCCGACCGAACATCGCGACCAGACCGGATAGGGCCAGCCCCCCAGCGTCCGAGCCATCCTCGATCGCGCGACCGAACACCGATATCGCCTGCCGATGCTCTCCAAGCCGTTCCGAGAGCAGCCGACCCCATTCCACGAGGAAGGCACCACGCTCCGACTCACCAGCACGCTCCACAGCGGATTCCAGACACTGCGACGCCACCGCCCAGTCTGCGCGGCGCATCGAAACAGACAGCAGCAGCTCCTGCGACTTCGCCGAGGCAACGCCCTCATCCCGCTGCGCAAGCAACAGCTTGCTGGCCTCTGCCAGACGGCCCAGCCGCTCCGACAGCACCTGCGCCAACTCCAGCTCCACCGACGCTCGCTCCGACACTGTCCAGGTCAGCGCTGCCTGCGCCTCAAGCGCCGCAGCCAGCGGAGCCCACCGTTCAACTCGTGCGTAGATCCCGCACAGACGCCCCAGTAGCGCCGCATCCGCATGGCCGCTCGCACGCACCGTCTCGATCATCGCTGCCGCTCGCAGAGGCTCGTTCAACGCCTCGTCGCAAAGCGCCGCAGCGTGCGCCCGAACCCGCCCGGAATGCTCCGCATCCGACAGC
Organism: Bradymonadia bacterium; assembly: GCA_044236985.1. Classification (GTDB taxonomy): domain Bacteria; phylum Myxococcota_A; class Bradymonadia; order REDH01; family REDH01; genus CAIWGR01. Next base: position 7,860 of record JBIIFW010000045.1, read on the forward strand.
CCCGATGCGACCGCTTCTAGCATCGAAACCCACGACCGCACCTCGCCAACCGCGACAGCCAGCTCTGTCACCCGAGCCAGCCGATCCGGCTCCGACGCTGTCCGAACAAAGGCCTGCGCCGCCCACTGATAGCTCCTGCGCGCATCACCGAGATCGCGCTCGCAGATCGCAGACAGTTCATCGCACAGCGCCAGCCCGCGCTCCGCAGAGACCAGTGGCACCAGATCCGCGAGCACCTCTGCTCGCGGCTCAACCTCGCCGGCCCACTGGTACCGCTGGTCAAGACGCTCCAGCACCACAAGATTCCGCGGCGACCGCTTCCGCCACGCCTCCAGCACCTCGCGCTCCGCCTCCGCGTGAGACAGCCGATTCGAGGCGATCTCCCAAAGCGCCTCGCCGATCTCCTGAACCTGATCCGAACCGCAGTTCGAGAGCCGCGCCATCAACGAGGCACGAAGCGTCGACCAGCAGCCGAACTCATCGCCCAGATCCATCAGCGTCTGCCAACGGCCGCTGCTCGCAGCGCTGGCGATCAGCCGCGCCAGACCCGCCTGCCCGGGCTCTCCGTAGCGCGCCGCCTCCAGCCACAAACGCTCCGCAGCAGACCGATCCGACAGACGAACCAGACGAACCTCCGCCTCTTCCATCGCCAGCGCCACCTGCATCTCGCCATCCACCGCGCCGCGTCGAAGCATCAGCGACTGAGCCCAGCGCGGCCACAGCTCCTCGGACGGCAGGTAGCCCGCCAGGAAGGCGAACGACGCGTCGGCCCGACCCTCCGAGTCGCTCAGCAGCGTCTCGTGGATCCGCGCACAGACAACATCATCACGCAGCGTCGTCGACGCGATCGCCGCAGCCTCCTCAAGCAGCTCGGCACGCTCTGCCCCGCCGCTCCGCAGCGCCTGCCGCTCCAGCAGCTCCACCAGCCGGCCCCAAGCGCCGCGCTCCGAAAAAGCACGCCGAAGCTCCGACAGAATCAGCGCGTCGCGCGGCTGGAGCTCCAGCAACTGCTCCAGCGCCCCGATCGCCTGCCAGGGTTGCCGCAGACGCTCCGACCAGATCTCAACTACCCAGCGCAGCGCCCGCGTCGCCTCCTCAGGCCGCGATGCATGCGACGCGTGCTCCATCATCATCGTCACCGCGTCGCTCCAGCGGCCAGCCGACGCGAATCGCTCGCCCAGCGCCCACGCGGCCTCCACATGACCTGGCGCGATCTTCAAAATCGACTGCAGCGTCTGCGCCACCATGAAGGGCAGGTTCAGCCGCTCACGGTATACCTCGGCCATCGACTCAAGGATGCGCACCTGGTCCTCGCCAGCATCCGCCAGCGCCAGATCGTCCTTCAGAACCTCCAGCAGCGTGCTCCAGCGACCCGTCGTCGTCAAAAGCTCCTGGAGAGCAGCGCGAGCAGCGGCGTGGCGCGGGCTGCGGCGTAGAATCTGCCGCCATACATCCACCGCCTTATCGTGCGTCCGCGCATCCATGGCGGCCAGCCCCGCCAGCTCCTCGCCCACCTCCAGCCACGCCGCCTGATCCACCGTCACTTCACGCAGACTCTGCAGCGCGACAAGCAGCCGACGCGGATCCCCCTCGCGACGCGCCAGCTCGGCGAAGAAGGTCAGCGTCGTTACCTCACGGCCATCCAGCAGGCGCACCCGCTTGAACATCCGCTCGGCCGCCTCCATGTCGCCGAGCTCTTGCCAGTAGAACCGCCCCGCATCGATCATCAGCTCCTTCGCCGACTCCTGCCAGACCAGCCCCTTCACTGCCGCCTCGTAACAGGCCGCGAGCGAGGCAAGATCACCTACATCGCGGTACCGCTTCGCCAGCGCGTCGAGCACCCCGAGGTCGTCCTCACCCGTCGCCCAGAGCGACTCCAACGCGGCCCGGTCAAGCCCAGCCAGCGACGCAGGATCGCTCCGGCGAGCACGACGAACCGGGGCAACGCTCTCGCCCGCTGCAGCAGACCGCAGCGCCGTCAGCGCAGGGCTCAGCTTCCATTTCAGCTTTGGCTCCGTCGGAGCGGCTGCAGCAACCGCAGCCTCGGGAACCCCAACCTCCGCCGCAGCCGCCTCCGGCGCGACCACAGCCGGCGATGAGACAGCAGCCGCCAAAGGCTCCGCTGCCGATACCTCAGCCGGCAGCGTCGCGAGCCGAGACTGCAGCCGGCTCACCCCCTCAAGCGCAGGCGCAAACTGCACGGCACGCTCCAGGTAGGTCAGCGCCCGCTCTGCCCCCGCTCCGCTTTCAAGCGACGCCTCGCCCAGCGCGACGAGGATCTCCGCCTGCGCCACCGGCTCCGTTACGGCATGAAGCTCCAACTCCAACAGCCGCATCACAAGCCGCCAGTTCCCCTGACCGGCATAGATGCCCCGTGCGCGCTCCAACGCGGCACGGTTCTTGGGCCACAACTTGAAGGCTGCCTGGTACTGACGAAGCGCCTGTTCTGGCCTGCCCAAGCGGGCCTCCCACAGCTGACCGATCGTCTCGAACAGTTGCGACCGCTCCTCCACGGAGAGCGCAGCCGCCATCGACTCGAGCCGCTCGATGAGGCGTGCCCAGTCGACCCGCCCCTCAGGACCGAACGGAGCGCCGAAGGTCTCGTAAAGCCCGATCAGGTCCTGCCAACTCCCGTCCGCGACGAATTGAGCCTCGCAAAACGCGAAGAGGTCTGCCCGTGCCGGCTCCGCGAGGAGTGTTCCAAGCGCCTGTTCAAGCTCATTCAACATCGTGACCTCTGCGCCGCCTGCAATCTAAGAGAGGTCTGTAACCAATTCACTTGCGGTCGTCACCTTCACCGCGCGATCGTTCGGCGCACATGCCTGCGAACGCCCCCGTTAGGGTCACGCCTCTGAACTTCCACCCGCCGCGCGCTTCGAGCGGGCCTCCGCTACCATCGAACCTACGGCCGGAACCGCAGCCAATACCTGCACAAGCAGCTGGAGGCCGTTCTGAATCAAACCCATCGCCAGACCAGCAGCACCAGCCGACGAACCAGGCAGATAGAGCCGAAGCCCCTCCTGCACAAAGTACTGAAAGTTCCCCAAAAAACCCGGGCCTGTCGGAATCATCAGACCCACTACCAACGTCCCCAGCAGACCCCAGCCGGCATACCACGGCAGCATGAAACCGAAGCCGCGCGCCAGCCACCACATCCCGAAGGCATTCGCCGACCAGTAGACCACCGTCAGCAACAGAAACCACCAGAGGCGACCGCCACCATACAGCGACCGAACCCCCACCGAGAAGGTCTCCATCATCCCAATCAGACTCCGCGATAACCCCGCAGAAAGCCTGCCCACCGTCTCCGTCACGATGCGCTCCGCAAGCCACCTCTTCCACGCAAACAGCGTCAGCCCCACCGATGCAGACACGAACACCAACAGGCTCGCCCAGCCCGCGCTCTGGACCACCTCTGACGCCGACACAGGCGCAGCCAGAATCGATAGAAACAGAACAAGCGTGATGATCAGGCCATCCGCAACCCGCTCCACTACCGCCGTCCCAAGCCCAGCCGAAAACGGCACGCCCGCACGCTGCTGCAACAGCAGCGGCCGCACAAACTCTCCCAGCCGAAGCGGGAACAGGACAATCGCAGCAAACCCCGCCAAACCCACGCCAACTACCTGAGCCGTCGGCGCATCCGAGATACCCCGCACCATCACAGCCCACCGGCCCAGACGGGCCGCGTGAACCACCACAAACGAGGCGACATAGACCCAAATGTAGTGCGCCTCCACCGCCTGCGCCGACGCAAGCGTCGCACGCCAAAGA
>JBIIFW010000046.1:0-11630 GCA_044236985.1 Bradymonadia bacterium
GGGCCACCTGCACGAGGCGGGCGAGGCGTGCGATGAGCGTGTCGTCGCCGGTCGCCGTCACCTCGAGTTCGGCAGCGCCCTCGGTCATGGTTGCGCCGGCGGGCAGCTCTTCGCCGGAGGCGCGATAGGCGGGCTCGGCCTCGCCCGTGACGAGAGAGAGGTCGAACCAGCCGTGGCCGTCGACGATGCGTGCATCGACCGGGACGATGGCGCCCGAGCCGACGGCGATGCGGTCGCCACGCAGGAGCGCGCTGACGGGGACCTCTTCGGTGCCCGAGTCGGTCACGCGGCGGGCGTTGGTGGGGACCCGGGCCAGCAGTGCGCCTGCTGCGAGCTCCGCGGAGGCGCGGCCTCGGTCTTCGACGAAGCGGCCGCCGAGGAGCAGGGCGACGAGCATGGTCATGGAGTCGAGGTAGCCATCCTGGCCGACGAAGGTGGCCCAGGCGCCGTGCAGGTAGAGGAGGACGACGGCGAGCGCGATGGGCACATCCATGGAGAGTGTTCGTTCGCGGAGGCCGGCCCAGGCACGCTGGTAGAAGGGCTGCGCGGAGTAGAGGGCGGAGGGTGTCGCGAGCAGCAAAATCATCCAGCGGAGCAGGGCAGCGTGGCGCTCCTCCATGCCCTGGAACCAGCCGAGGTAGATGCTGATGGAGAGCAGCATCACATTCATCATGGAGAAGGCTGCGATGCCGAGCCGTCCGAGGAGGGCATGGGCGGTTCGAGGGGCCTGACCGCTGAATCGGGGCTGGTAGCCGAGCTGCTCCACGCGGTGGGCGATGGCGGAGAGCGGGGTGACTTCCTGCTGCCAGACGAGGTGGGCGATGCCTGTGCCGAAGGAGACATGGACCTCTGCGACGCTCGGCAGTCGGCTGGTGCCGCGCTCGATGAGCCAGGCGCAGGCGGCGCAGCGGAGGCCGCCGATCTGGAGGTCGGCTTCGCGCCGGCCGTCGTCGCGGAGTCGGCTGCTCTTTGCGAGGAAGTCGGGGTGGTCGAAGCCGGAGACATCGCCAGGTTCGGGGCGTGGCGAGAAGCCGTCGCGGAGCTCGTAAAAGCGGTCCCAGTCGGCCTCGGTGGCGAGGTCGGAGACGGTGGCGCAGCCCTCGCAGCAGAAGGCTCGGTCGCCGCGGAGAATGGCGGCCCGCGCAGAGGTCAGCGTGCCGCAGTGGAAGCAGGCGCGATCAGCGGTTGCCATTTTCGTAGTCCAGGGCGACGGGGTCTGGGTTCTTTACGGAGAGGAGGAAGGCGACGGCATCGAAGGCGGCGATGGCGACGAGGAGGCAGATGACGGCGATGATCCAGCGCATGGTTGGCTCCGAGGTGCTATTCGGGCTGGCCCGACTTGAAGGTGGCGGCGCGGACGACCTGGTCGTTCCCCGCGCGGATGATGAGGTCGAAGGGGATGGTGCGGCTGCTGTCGCCCGAGGCTCGGCGGATGATGAAGAGGGGGATATCGCGCTCGGCTCCTGCGGGCACCGGGATGCTGGCGGTCGGCGAGATGATCTGGGCGTCGGAGAGGCCTTGGAGCGAGAGCTCGTAGGTCTGCGGCTGGTTTGTGTAGTTGACCACGTGGGCGCGGAACTGGTTCTGCGTGGTCTGCTCGTCGAGCATGGTGAAGAGGGGGCCGGGGGCGCGGGAGAGGGTTGCGTCGAGCTCGCTATGGCCCACGACGAGCCAGATGAGCACGCCTGAGAGCGCGAGGATGAGCGCGCCATACAGGAAGGGGCGCTTGCGGAGTCGGCGGGCGGGCTGCCCCTGCAGTTTGGCCTCGGTGGTGTAGTCCACGAGCGTGACCTTTCCACGGCGCTCCATCACGCTGTGGCAGGCATCGATGCAACGGGCGCAGGAGATGCACTCGAGCTGAAAGCCCATGCGGATGTCGATGCCCTGCGGGCAGACCGCAACGCAGAGTCCGCAGTCGATGCAGTCGCCGGCTCCCTTCATGGAGGCGGTGTTTCCCGAGAGGTCGATGGGGCCGCCGTGCGCCTCGGTGCCGCGTCGCGGCTCGCCGCGGGTCGCATCGTAACCGATGGTGAGGGTGTGCGGGTCTTGCAGCACGCTCTGGATGCGGGCGTACGGGCAGAGGTAGTTGCAGAACTGCTCGCGGAACCAGACGAGGTCGGCGAAGAGAACTGCGCTGAGGATTCCTGCGAGGAGGTAGATGGTGTCGGAGGCCTCCCCGGAGATGATGCGCTCTGCATGTTCGAAGTAGGCCATGGCGGTGAAGCCCACGAGGAGCGATGCGATGGCGAAGAGGCTCCACTTGAGGAGCTTCTTGCCCACCTTGGATGCGGTCCAGGGCGCCTGCGCCAGCCGCATGCGAGCGACGCGGGTGCCCTCAACCCAGGCCTCGATGCGATGGGCGAACTCGTGCAGGAAGACGGTCTGCGGGCAGGCGTATCCGCACCAGATGCGTCCGAGCATGCTGGAGGCCAGACCGAGCGCGAGCGCGCCGACGAGGAGGCCCATCCAGATGATGGGGGTATCGAGCGCCGTGAAAACCTGGCCGAGCAGGTAGACGCGCCTTTCAGGCAGGTTGATCTGCAGGAAGGGGTGGTCGCCGAAGGAGGTCCAAGGACCGGCGAAGAAGAGGGCGATGAGGATGGTCCCCGACAGCTTGTGGAGCTGCTCGAACCGTCCGTCGATACGGGTGAGGAAGATGGGCGGGCGTTTGCCGGAGCCGTCGTTCAACATGAGTTGCCCAAGGAGGCGAGGCAGCGGTGGAGGGCGGCTGCCTCAAGCGGAGCGGGGGCTAGAGGCCGCCGCCCAGGGAGTGAACATAGGCGGTGACATCGGCGACCTTCTCGGGTCCGAGGATGGGGCCCCAGGCGATCATGCCTTTGGCCGCGACACCGTTGAAGACGAGCATCTGGATCTCATCGACCTTGCCGCCGTGAATCCAGGTGGTGTCGGTGAGGCTCGGGCCGATTTTGCCCTCCGCCTTCTCGCCGTGGCAGGAGACGCAGTTGGCGGCGAAGACAGCCTTACCGGCGGCGATGTGGGCTGCGTCGATGATGACTGGGATGGGCTTTGGGGCGGGTGGCATTGCGGCGATGGCTGCAGCCACCTCGGTGTCATAGTCGCCGGCGAGGGAGCGCGGGGTGATGACATGCCAGTCCACGAAGACCCAGAGGCCGTAGACGATGGTGAGGTAGAAGAGGCCGAGCCACCAAGCGGGGAGCTTGTTGTCGTACTCTTCGATGCCGTCGGCTTCGTGGCCGTGGCCGAGAATCTGGTCGGGGCGGTGGTTGTCGGAGCTCATGGGTTCGGGTCCTCCTCGAGGGGCAAGAGAGCCGCAGCCTTTGCCTCGGCTGCGGAGCCGGGGAGCAGCCAACGGGTGACGAAGGCGATGAACATGACGAAGAAGAAGATGCTGGCGAGGCCGAGGAGCCAGCCGAGCTGGTTGGCCTCTGCGGCCGCGCGAAAGACGGTGTTCATAGGGCTGCTCAGGGGTTGGCAGCGGCCGTGGCGACCGGCTTGAAGTCGGTGCCGAGGCGCTGGAGGTAGGCGATGACGGCGATGATCTCGGTATCGGGCTCAGCCTTGATTCCGCCTGCTGCGAGACGGCCTGTGATCTCGCCGGCCTGCCGCTTCATTTCGGCCTCAGCGTAGGCAGCGGAGGTCTCGGGGTAGGGCACACCGAGTGTCTTCATGCCACCGAGCGAGGCGGCGACATCCTCGGCACTCACCTTGTCGGTGTAGAGCCAGCCGTAGTTGGGCATGATGGAGCCTGGCGCGACGCTGCGGGGGTCGCGCATGTGCTCGTAGTGCCAGGAGTCTGGGTATCTGCCGCCGACCCGCTGGAGGTCGGGGCCGATGCGCCTGCTTCCCAGCTGGAAGGGGTAGTCGTAGGCATACTCGTTAGCGCGGGTCCAGGCGCCGTAGCGGAGCGTCTCGGAGCGCATGGGGCGGATCATCTGCGAGTGGCAGTTGTAGCAGCCCTCGCGGACGTAGATGTCGCGGCCGGCAAGTTCGAGCGGTGAGTAGGGCTTCATGCCGGGCAGCGGTTCGCCGGCCTCGGAGATGAAGTACATGGGGATGATTTCGACGAGCCCGCCGGTGAGGATGGCTGCGGTTGCGAGGAGGGTGAAGAGCAGGCTCTTGTTCTCGAGAACCCTGCGGTGGAATGACTCTTTGTGTTGGTTGCTCACGGCAGTCCTTGCGGCTTGGCGTTGAAGAGAGGGCGAGAGGAGACGGGCCTAGGCTGCGCTCTTGGCGCGGCCGGGGTTGGCGGTCTTCCAGACGTTCCAGGCGAAGAGGAGGAGGCCCACGAAGTAGAGCGTTCCGCCGACCACCCGGCCCCAGTAGTAGGGAATGAGGTGGGTCACGGTTTCGAGGAAGTTGGGGTAGGCGAGGGTGCCTGCCGCCGTGACCTGGCGCCACATGAGGCCCTGCGTGAGGCCTGCCACATAGATGGTGGCGATGTAGAGCAGGATTCCTACGGTCGAGAGCCAGAAGTGGGCGGTGGCGAGGCTCGTGCTGTAGAGTGGGCGGCCGTAGAGGCGGGGTGCCAGGAAGTAGATGATGCCGAAGGTTGTCATGCCGACCCAGCCGAGGGCGCCGGAGTGGACATGGGCGATGGTCCAGTCGGTGTAGTGGGAGAGGCTGTTGATGGCGCGGATGGACATCATGGGGCCTTCGAAGGTCGACATGCCGTAGAAGGTGATGCCGATGACGAAGAACTTGAGGACAGGCTCGGTGCGCACGCGGTCCCAGGCGCCGCGGAGGGTGAGCAGCCCGTTGAGCATGCCGCCCCACGAAGGGGCGATCAGCATGACGGAAAAGACCATGCCGAGCGTCTGCGCCCAGTCGGGGAGGGAGGAGTAGAGGAGGTGGTGGGGGCCGGCCCAGATGTAGAGAAAGACGAGGGCCCAGAAGTGAACAATGGAGAGGCGATAGCTGTAGACGGGGCGCTCCGCCGCCTTGGGCAGGAAGTAGTACATCATGCCGAGGAAGGGGGTGGTGAGCAGGAAGCCGACAGCGTTGTGGCCATACCACCACTGGACGAGGGCATCGGTGATGCCGGCATAGATGGGGTAGGAGCGCGTGAGCGTGACCGGGATGGCCAGGCTGTTGACGATGTGGAGCACCGCGATGGTGATGATGGTCGCGATGTAGAACCAGAGCGCCACATACATGTGGGCATGCTTGCGGCGGGCCAGGGTGCCGAAGAAGTTCACCGCAAAGACGACCCAGACGAGGGCGATGAGGATGTCGATGGGCCAGATGAGCTCGGCGTACTCTTTGCCCTGCGTGAGTCCGAGCGGCAGCGTGATGGCGGCGAGCACGATGATGGTCTGCCAGCCCCAGAAGTGGATGGCGGAGAGGGTGTCGCTGAACATGCGCGTCTTGCAGAGGCGCTGCGTGGAGTAATAGATGCCGGTGAAGACGGCGTTGGCCGAGAAGGCGAAGACGACCGCGTTGGTATGTAGCGGCCGGAGTCGTCCGAAGGAGAGCCAGGGGAGGTTGGTGTTGGCCGGCCACCAGGCGAGTTGGATGGCGATGATGATGCCGACCAGCATGCCAACGGCGCCCCATCCGAGGGTGGCCCACATGAACTTCTTGACGATCTCGTCGTCGTAGGGAGCCGCGGGGCCCGTGCTCTGGCTGTTGTGCTGTTCGATGGCTGCTTCCACGACCTTCCTCCGTGATGGGGGTGGTTCGACGCGACCTTTCGCCGCGCCGTCCGCGAGGGCACAAAGCATGGGTCGTGCCAGAGGTGCGATCTAGGTGGCGCGAAGGCGAACTTTGCCTTCGTGCGGGTCGGATTGATGGGTGAATTGTATTGTAAAGACAGGTTGTTGCATCGCGTTCATCATTCCTCCGGAAGGTGAGCGCAGCTGGTGTGCGGCTGTGTGCTTTCGAGCCCTTCGGCGGCGCGCAGGTCTCTGGGGCTGTGGGCGCGTCGGCTGCCGGTGTGCGGTATGGCTCAAAGCGGTTGCGACCCTGCACGCCGGGTCGGCTCTGCAGGCGCGCAGGGGGCGTTGTAGAGCAGGCCGCCGCGCCTCTCAGCACGGCGCGGGGGGCATGGCACGGACCTTGCTTTCTCTCCGGCAGGGCGCCTGTGCGCGCTCGCTCGAACCCACGGATGAATCCATGCTGACAACACTTGTGGGTGCGCTGATGACAGGCCTGCTGGGGACACCCCACTGTGCCGCGATGTGCGGTGCCTTCGCCACGAGTTGTGCGACGCAGGAGCGCCCCTTCGGCCGAACGGCGGCCTACCATGTGGGCAGGTTGACGAGCTACGCATCGTTGGGCGCGGTGGCCGGAACGCTCGGCGCGACCCTGCAGCAGGCGCGGATCCTGGGGCTGGTGCTGGCAGCGCTCTTCCTCTTCTACTTTGCAGCGCGCGTTGCAGGGCTGCTGCCAGAGGTGGGTGTGAACCTTCCCGGCGTTGGTCGGGCAATCAAGGCTGCCCGCGGGATGTCGGGTCCGAGCGGTGGGTTTGTGCTCGGCGCGTCGACCGCGCTCCTTCCGTGCGGGCTCGTCTATGCGGCGCTGGCCCTGCCGGTGGTGGCGGCCTCGCCGCTGCAGGGGGCTGCGACCATGGGGATGATGTGGGTGGGCACGCTGCCCGCGCTGCTGGGCGTTGCGCTGCTCGGTCGGCGCATCCCGCGTGCGAACCGGGCAGCACGCTTTGCGCTCGCGGCGGCGCTGCTGGTTTCGGGCCTCTACGGCCTCTGGCAGCGGGCGCCCTTCTCCGCAGACGAAGGGCAGAGCAGCTGCTGCGACCGAGAGGGGTAGCGGCGGGGTTGCGGATTGGGCGCTGAAGTCGCATTCTTGATGACACCGAGGCCGTTGCCGCGGCGTAGTGCGAGGGTGCGATGAAGGTCACAAAGAGCGAAGCGGAGTGGCGGGCGATGCTTACGCCCGAGCAGTATGCGGTGACGCGGCAGGGTGGCACCGAGCGGGCCTACACCGGCGAGTACTGGGACACGAAGGCGCCGGGAGCCTACCGCTGCCGCTGCTGCGGCGAGCTGCTCTTCCGCGCCGAGATGAAGTTCGAGAGCCACTGCGGCTGGCCGAGCTTCGACCGCGAGGTGGAGGGCCAGCCGGTAGAACGGCGGGTGGACCGGTCGCACGGGATGCGGCGGGTGGAGATTGTCTGCGGCAGCTGCGACGCCCACCTGGGCCATGTCTTCGAGGATGGCCCGACCGACACGGGCGAGCGCTACTGTGTGAATTCGGCCTCGATTGTGCTGACGCCGGAATAGGCGCGCCTCCCTTCGGCCTCTGAGGGGTGGCCGCATCGGCGCGTCTAGGCTATGTTGCGCCGCCGCGCGCGGCTGAGGCTGCGGTGCGGTAGTGCGGAGCCCGAAGGAAGATGGGAGCGTTGGTGGACGAGCGAAACGGAGCGGCGGCGGCCACGGAGACTGGCGAGGTTCTGGAGGAGTCCCGTCTGGAGCCTGAAGAGGAGGCGGAGGTCGAGGCGCAGCCCGAGACCGAGGCTCCGATGGTCTATGCGGAGGCGCAGCGCTGGCTGCTTGCTGGCCCTGCCGGTTCGGGGCGCACGGCGCTGCTGGGCAGCGTGGCGCGGGCCTGCTCGCTCTTCCCGACCGACGAGGTGGAACTCGACCTCCGGGCGGAGAACGAGGCTGCTGCTGCCACCTTCGGCGAGGCCACGCGCCGCTTCATGGGCGAGCTCCGCGACGATGCACCTGACGCCTCGCAGCTTACCTTCTCGCTCGGCGTTCGTCGCCGGGGCAGCCGGCGCCCGAAGGGGCCGCTGGCGGTGACGGTGGAGCAGGTGCGGGGCTGGGATTTTCCTGCGCCGCTCTCTCGGAAGCGCGACCCGAAGCGGGTTCCGCAGAGCGAGGTGTTGGTGCTGGTCGTGCCGCCGCGAGAACTCTCGCATGCCGGTGGTGGCGATGGCGGCAGGGTGCGTTCGGTAGCAGCGGAGCTCGACGACGGGCTGTCCGCGCTCGCGGGGATGCGCCGGCCGCTCCCGTCGGCCGGTGGAGCGGGCTGGTTGCGGCGCATCACATCGCGGAAGGCCTCCTCTGCACCGCGGAAGGTGTTGCCCTTCGCGCGGGTGCTGGTGCTGGTCTCGATGGTGGACCGCGTTGCGACCGATCTGCTTGGGCGCGGCGCTGCGGGTGCCGCGATGGGGCTGTCTGCCGATGAGCCGCTGGCAGCGCGCGAGGTGGTCGAGGGCATGACGCCGCTGGCTGCTGCGCGCCACTATGTGGGCGACGGCTACCTGGTCGCGCTGCTGGGGCAGGTTGCGCCCGACTGCAAGGTTGCGGTGGGGCTGGTGAGCAGCAGCGGATTCCGGCCCTCTGGCGAGGCCCTCCTCGACGGCCGCGGCCGCTTCACGACGCCGGGCAGCGGGCTCCGCTTTGAGCAGGATGCCGCCGCGCAGACGGCTGTGCTGCGCGAGTGGGCGCCCTGGGGTATACGCGCCGCACTCGTCTTTGCGGCGACAGGAGAGGTGCTCGAAGAAGAGCCGCTCACATTGATTTCCATGGACCAGTTCGACCCGAGAGATTCGGGTGGTGAGTAACGCATGAGCAGCGAAGAGACAGGGTTTCGGGCGCCCGTTGAGCCCCCCTTCCGCAAGGGTCGTTACCGCCCCACGCGTCGGCTCTACAAGTTGGCGGAGTTCTTCGGACTCAACATCCACGGCGATGCGACCGACCAGAACGTCGAGATCGAGCTCGGCCGCGCCGGCCTGTTGCTTGTCGTCATCTCGCTCTTCGACTGGCTCGCCTGGTTTCTGCTCATCAACACGATGGTGCAGTCGGGCGTGAAGCTGTCGCTCTGGAGCCCCTTCTGCCTCTTCATGGCGACGGTCTTCACGACGGCGACGGTGGTCTTCGAGATTCGCATCATGACGATGCCCAAGGCCTCCATCAAGGCGAACTTCGGGACCTACATCTCGCGTGTGGCGCTCATCTTTGTGGCGGCGCTTGCGACGAGTCAGCCCATGGAGCTGGCCTTCTTCGATGGCCCGATTCAGCAGCGGGCGCACGAGGAGAGCGTCATCCGGTTTGCGCTCGATGTGGATCAGCGCATCCGCAACGACGAGGCCGATCTGATGGACAAGCGGAGGCGCGCCGACAGCGCGAAGGCGCGCGCCGTAGCGGCCGCCTTTGGCGCCACCGGAGCCACCGAAGGCTCCGGCGAGGAGAGGCAGGTGAAGGTCTCCGCCGGTTCGCGTGGCGGCATTGCGCTGGCAAAGCAGGAGTCGTTCGAAGAGCAGCGGCTCCAAGCCGAGCGCGATGTGAAGCGGGCCGAGGCGCTGAAGGTAGCGGCGGGCGAGCACCAAGGATGCCCGCTCGTGCGTCCCTCCTGCGGCGGCAAGATGCCGCGGAGCCGGGCGGCGGCGCAGGCCATCGGCGGCTCATGCGCCCGCTCCTACGCGGCCTTTGCCAACTCGAAGGGCCGCGACGGTGCCGAAGACAACCTGGTCGAAGAGCTCCACAGCAGCTGGAAGGCCTACGCCGAGTCTGTCTGCGAAGAGAAGGGCTCGGCTCGCTACGATGCAGGCCAGTGCGCCGGCGCTGCCGACATCCTAGAGCGGAGCGGCGAAGAGGGCTCGTTGCGGAGCGGCAACTGCAGCAAGTCGTCCTACGCGTCGCTCGTGTCGGATGCCGCGAAGGTGGCCGACGCAGCCATCGCGCAGCACGGCGTGCTCGTGGCGCAGGCGCAGCGGGAGTCTGACAAGGCCGAAAACAAGGTGTCGGCCATCAGCACCGAGGCAGAGGCGGCCGGCAGCAAGGAGGAGGCGGAGCTCAACGCACTTGGTGGCAAGGTTGGCGCCCAGATCAACACGATGAAGCAGGTGGTGCCGGCGCTCAACAGGGCGCGGCCGAGCCGGTATGAACTCTGCGGGCCGCACGGAGAGCTCAAGAGCCGGTGCGGTAGCGAGGGTCCCTTCGCGGCCCTCTCCATGCCCTACGAGCCGCGCGAGTATGACTTCATGGAGCGGCTGCGTGTGCTGAGCGACCTGCGCGACGGGCGGCCGGCACGCTGGCCCGGCATGAGCGATGCGTCGCGTGAACGTCTCAAGCAGTTCGGTCTCGACGAGGCCTACGCCGAGACGCCGCGGGTCCAAGCCCAGCTCGCAGCCGACAGTCGGAGATACTGGGGCACCTACATCTCGGTCTTCCTGCTGGCGCTCTTCATCCCCTTTGTGGTGCTGGTCTACAAGCTGGGCGCACCGGCCTCCTTGCAGCGCTACTTCGCAGGGCGCGACGGCGAGGTCTAGCCGCTTTGACAGCCCGCGGCTGCGTAGGTAGCCGACCAAGCTGTCTCTGACGCGGATGCCTTCATGCTCACCGAGTTGCGTCTTCAGAACTTCAAGCCGTTCGCGACGATGCAGACGGTGCGGCTGGCGCCCATCACGCTCATCTACGGGCCGAACTCGAGCGGCAAGAGTTCGCTGATTCAGTCGCTGCTGCTGCTCAAGCAGACGCTCGAGGATGGCGACCATGAGCCGGTGCTTGTGGCGCGCGGTCCGATGACCGATCTGGGCAGCTTCGAGTCGCTCATTCATGGCCACGATGCGCGGCTTCCGCTGCGGCTCGGGCTGACGCACGCGTTGGGCTCCGGCGTGGGCGAGGCCGCATCGCGGGCTTACGGTCAGCATGGCCGCGTCGCAGATCTCCCCGAAGAGGCGGCGACCGACGCAACCTGCGCCCACTTCGGTGGCGCGACGCACCGGAGCATCGACCTCCGCTATGGGCTCGGCCTCGCACCTGCAGCCGCGGCAGGCACGCGGCTCGGCCTGCTGGAGGAGGTGCGCGTAGGGCTGACGGACGGCGCCGAAGCGGTGTCGCTCGACTGGTCGCGGACGGCTGCACCAGTGACGGTCCGGCGGCAGCGTGTGGCGGCCCACTGGCATCCGCGCTGGGTGTCGGAGTTCGGCGGCAGGGCCCAGTTTTTGCTGCTGAACGAGGCGTCGCGCGAGAGCCTGCTGGCGGCCTTCTGGCGTCACCCAAAGACGGTCGCTGCACTCGGCGATCGCCCTGTGGAGACGGCCGCTGCGGCGGTCTGGAGCCGCTGGCTGAAGGAGTGGGTGGCGGTGTCGAGCTTTGGCTTTCCAAGCGATCTCGACCTGCCGCCACCGCCGGCCGAACTGGCGGGACCTGAGACGGCGGAGTTGGCACGGCTGCTGGCCGAGGTGGTGTCGCGCGCGATGGAGAACCCCTTCGGCTCGTTCGGGCAGTGGCTCTCCTATCTGGGCCCGCTCCGCTCCTTCCCTGAGCGGCACTATGTCGTGAACTCGTCGGCGCTCGACTCGGTGGGCAAGCGGGGCGAGCATGTACCGCAGCTGCTGCTCCGGGACGTCTACGCACTCGAGCGGGTGAATGCCTGGTTCGAGCGCATGCAGATTCGCTACTTCTTCGAGCCTGTGCAGCTCGGCGATGCGACCGTGGGCGACATCACGGCGCTCAAACTGCACGACCGGCGGAGCGGCCTCACCGTGACCGCTTCGGACGTGGGGTTCGGCATCGGTCAGGTGCTGCCGCTCATCACCGAGGGCATCATCTCGGAGGGGCGGGTCATCTGCGTGGAGCAGCCGGAGATTCACCTCCATCCACGGCTGCAGGCACAGCTCGCAGACTTCTTCATCGAGACCTCAACCTCGCGCTGGGCCGAGCCCAACCAGTGGATCCTGGAGACCC
>JBIIFW010000354.1:0-3171 GCA_044236985.1 Bradymonadia bacterium
CCGAGGCACTGTCCACGACCATCAGCAGTTCGCCGCCGGCGGTCGCCCCGGTCTCGTCCGTCACATCCTCCGAAATCAGGTAGCTCTCGAGCCGGAGCGTCTCGGTTGAAGGCGCCATCACCAGGGTGGTCGAAGCCACGCAGACGGAGCCCGTTGCGGTCGCCAGACAGCCACCCCAGCCGCCGATGTTACCCGTGGAGGCGAAGCCTGCGTTGCGCATCGTGAACCCGGCCTGCAGCGACAGCGCCCGGTCGGGCTGCACCAGCTGCGGCGTGGAGAAGGGGAACTCCATCGCACACCCCGCGTGGGGGACGCGTGTCGCCGCTGCGGCCGTCGCATCGGTCGTCAGCGGCACAGCGCCGCCCGTGGTCTGATAGAGCGTGCCGCCGAGCGTAACCGACCCGCGGATGGCGATCTCGAACCCGGTCCCACCCTCGCCACAGGTCTGGAATGCCAGCCCTTGGTAAACGCCCGGAGTAACATCAGATGTGATCTCGCCGAGCACAGCGGCAATCGAGGCAGGGTCTGCGAAGTCCACCTCACAGAGGCTCGTGCCGCAACTCCACAGGGTGGTGTAGATGTGCCCAGGCTCAGAAATGAGCGCGATCTGGCGCACGGGAACAACGTAGCTGGTCGGCGTGAAGCTCCCCTCTCCGGGCGCGGCGGAGGCGGGCGCGGTGGGAAGAAATACAGCGAGCAGCGCGACCGCTGCGATGCCTCGAAGCAGGTTACGGAGCATCACTTCACCTCCACGAAGGTGATGCGGACGGTGCCCTTGGCAGCGCCAGCGCCTGAACCCGAGCCGGCACCCGCCGGCGTGGTCTCCTTGTCGTCGCAACCAGCGAACGCACAGCCGCAAAGCACGATCATCGCAATCAGCCTCATCCTTCCTCCATGGTGTACGGGGTGACGCCAATGTCCCTGCCGATCGGGGCTCGGTCAAACTTTTTGCTCCGCAGCCAACAGCGCCGCCTGCACCACCGCGAGCTGCGCGGCCGCATCCGCGCCCGCATCTAGCGGGATCACAAACGTCTCCACCCGCACCCTGCTGAAGGGCAGCACCAGCAGCTGCCGGTCCCACCTCCCCGGCGTCACGAACTGCATCGAGCCCTCATAGCGAACCCCGACCAGCGGCACTCCCGTAGCAGCCGCCAGCGCAACGCAACCAGGCTTCGCAACCTGCAGCGGCCCTGCAGGACCATCCACTGCCAGCTCCACCGAACCGCCGTCACGCAGCGCCTGCTCGAGCGCCACAAATGCAGCCTTTCCGTTCTCGCCCGAGGCGCCGCGAATCAGCCGCAATCCACTCCGCTCCGCCCACCGCGCAATCGCCTCCATGTGGGGCGCTGCACTCGTCAGCAGCCAGGCGCGACGCCGTCCCAGCAGCGGCATCACCAGCGGCAGGTAGGCGTGCCAGTGCACAAAGATGGCCGGCCCCTCGAGCCCCGGTCCCGTCACCTCCAGCCGCACCGTCGCCAGCGTCCCACGGCTCCAGAGCGAGAGCACGATCGAGATCGGGCCGCCGGCGAGAAAGGCGATGCGTGATAGGATGGGATGCATCACTGCGACCTACCCGTCCGGGCTCCGAACAGCCAGCCGCGGTGCGACGCGACAACATCATCGCCACCGACTACGCTCAACCCATCGCCGCAGCCTAAGGTGCCCATGCAGTTCAAGCTCCGCTTCGCCGCTCTCGCCCTCCTCCTCGCAGCCTGCAGCAGCAAGGCAGACACCTCGCAGACCGACACCGGCGAAGGCTCCGCGGCCAACGCAACCGTCGACACAAGCGAGCTCGCCGACGGCACCATAGACGACGTCCTCGACGGCTCCGCCGAAACCACGCCACCCTGCCAGCCCATCCTCGGCACGGACTGCCTCGCGCCCTGGCCCTCCGCCTACTGGGAGACCCCCGCAGCCACCCGCACCGGCTGGAGAATCGACCTTGCCGAAGGCGTGATGCCCGCCGACAACCGCGGCAATCGCCTCCCTGCCACCGACTGGAACCGGCGCGACGGCTTCTCCCCCAACACCCCCATCGTCGTGCTCCCCGGCGTCGCGCTCGACGCCACCCTGCTCCCCGACGAAACCCGCCCCGCGCTCGCCTTCGCGAACGACCTCCCCATCTTGCTCGCAGACGCGCAGACAGGCGCCTTCATCCCCTACTTCGCCGAGCTCGACGCCAACGCCACACCGGGCAACGCGCCTGCCCTCATCATCCGGCCCTGGACGCCGCTGCGCGAACAGCAGCGCATCGTCGTAGGCCTCACGACTGCCCTCCGCTCCACCGCCGGCGAGAGCCTCCGCACCACGCCCGCCATGGCAGCCCTGCTCCGCAACGAGCCCACCGGCGACCCCCGCATCGACGCCCACCTCGCCGACTGGCAGGCCGACCTCACCACCCTCACCGAGCTCGGCATCGACCGCAGCGCAATCGTCGCTGCCTGGCACTTCGACACCGCCTCGCAGGTCTGGACGGAGGGCCCTGGCATCGTCATGCGCGAGGCCTTCCGCTCCTTCGTTGGCGACGGCACGCCGCCCCTCACCATCACCCAGGTCGAACTCGCCGACGAGACCGCAGCCCTCTTCCCCGCACTGCCCACACCCGCCGCCGACGCACGCATCACCTACAAGGCGATGCACCCCGAAGTGGCGCTCCGTATCCGCGGCACCTTCACCGCGCCGCTCTTCCTCACCAGTCCAGATGCAGCCGGCACGCTCAACTGGAACGATGCCACCGGCACACTCGATCCGAACGGCACCGTCGAGCGCCCCTTTCTCCTCCTCGTGCCACCCTCCGCGCTCACGGCCCTCACACCGCCACCCACACTCATCTACGGCCACGGCCTACTCCGCAGCGCCTGCGACGAGGGCTGCGTCGAACCCGGCGCCGCCGAGCTCATGCCCCACCTCACCGCCCTGCTAGGCACCGTCACAGTCGCCACCGACTGGTGGGGCCTTTCGCAAACCGACCTGCCCGTGGCCCTCTCCGCAGGCGCCAATCTCGCCCTGCTGCCGCGCATCACAGACAAGCTCGCTGCCGGCGCGATGATGCCCTTCCTCGCCGGCCGCATCGCCCGCCTCGGCATCCCGCAGCACCCCTGGTTCGCGCGGGCCGACGGCCGCCCCTTCGCCGACACCACCACCCCGCCCCGCTACTACGGCAACTCGCTC
>JBIIFW010000403.1:0-2802 GCA_044236985.1 Bradymonadia bacterium
AGGTCTTCGCGCTCCGGGTCAAGGGCGAGTCGATGATCGGCGACGGCATCCTGGATGGCGACACCGTCTTCGTGGCCCACGGCACCGAGGCCCGCGACGGCGAGATTGCCGCGGTCATGGTCGACGGCGCTGCCACCGTGAAGCGCATCTACCGCGACGGCAAGACGCTTCGGCTCGAGCCCTCCAACCCCACCATGACGGCCATCATCGTCCGTCCCGAAGATGGCCGCGACACCTACCTGCTCGGCAAGGTTGTGGCAGTGCAGCGGACCCTTCACTAGGCTGTTGCATCTTAGGAGTGCAGAGGCCTTTGATTGACACTGCGCCCCCCCGATGTTAGCCGCCCGCACACGCTTCCGCCCTGCTCTTGTGAGCTGTCGCGGGACGCTTCCTGACCGATCTCCAAAGGCCTCCCGTGGTTGACTACGGCGCGCTCTTCGTCCTCTTTCTCTTCGGCATTGCGCTGGCAGGTACCATCGTCGCGATGGCGACCCTCTTCGGCAAAAAGCTGCCGAACCGCTACAAGAAGCAGGTCTACGAGGCCGGCAGCGAACCGCTCGGCGATGCCCGCATCCGCATCGACGTGAAGTTCTACATGGTGGCGATCAGCTTCGTCATGTTTGACCTTGAGACCGTCTTCCTCATGCCCTGGGCGATTGTGGCCAAGGAGTTTGGGGGCGCGGGCCTTGCAGCCGCGATGTTCTTTGTGGGCGTGCTGGTCGTGGGCCTCATCTACGAGTGGCGCAAGGGAGGACTCGAATGGGAGTAGATATCGGCGTTCCCGGCGTAGTGGCGTCGCGCCTGGAGACGGCAGTCAACTGGGCCCGCAAGTTCTCGCTCTTCCAGTACCCCTTCGTCACCGCCTGCTGCGGCATGGAGTATATGGCGGTGGCCTGCGCCCGCTACGACGTCTCCCGCTTCGGCGCCGAGATTCCCCGTTTCTCGCCCCGCCAGGCCGACCTCCTCTGGGTGGTCGGCACGGTCAACCACAAGCTGGCGCCCCACCTGGCCCGCATCCACGCCCAGATTTCAGACCCCAAGTGGGTCATCTCCTTCGGCGTCTGCGCCTCCACGGGCGGCTTCTACGACAACTACGCCACGGTTCAGGGCATCGACAAAATCATCCCGGTCGACGTCTACATCCCCGGCTGCCCGCCCCGCCCCGAGCAGGTGCTCGACGCCCTGATGATGCTGCAGGACAAGATCCAGCGCGAGAAGTGGGGCGCGCCGCGTGCTGCCTCCGACGTGGCGCCGGCCATCGTCGCGGTGCCGGCATGAGCCGCGCCGCCCTCGACAGCCTTGTCGCCACCTTCCCGCAGCACATCCTCGAGACCACCGACCGGCTCGGCGATGAGGTGGCCATCGTTGCCCCCGCCGGCCTGCTAGAGGTCGCCACCTGGCTGCGCGACACGCCGGCCTTGGCCTTCAACATGCTCTCGGATGTGACGGCCGTCGACTACCTCGCCCGCAACCCGCGGTTCGAGGTGGTCTACCAGCTCTACTCGACCACCCGGAAGCAGCGCCTCCGCCTCCGCGTTCCGGTTGGCGCCGAGAACCCCTCGGTAGCCTCGGTCACCTCGGTCTGGCTCTCTGCCAACTGGGCGGAGCGTGAGGTCTGGGACATGTATGGCATCCGCTTCGAAGGTCACCCCGACCTCCGCCGGATACTGATGTATGAAGAGTTCGAGGGCCACCCCCTCCGCAAAGACTACCCGATGCAGCAGAGCCAGCCCCGCATGGACCTGCGCCGCAAGGAGCGCGACGCCGTCGAAGAGTACAAGACGCTCTATGTCGACAAGCTCGCGCAAGCCCGCAAGGCCGAGCCATGAACCGCGCAATTGCAGATGCCCTGGCCGCCGCCCCCGAGCGTGGCGTGCAGGAAGATGTGATGGTCCTCAACATGGGGCCGAGCCACCCGGCGATGCATGGCACCGTCCGCATGGTGCTCACGCTCGACGGCGAGACGGTCATCAAGTGCGACCCGGAGATTGGCTACCTGCACCGCGGCTTCGAGAAGCAGTGCGAGAATGCCACCTGGAGCCAGGTCTTCCCCTACACCGACCGCCTCAACTACTGCTCGCCGCTGCTGAACAACTTCGGCTACGCGCTGGCGGTGGAGAAGATGCTCGGCATCAAGGCGACCGACCGCTGCAACTACATCCGGACGATTCTGGGTGAGATGGCACGGCTGGCCGATCACTTCACCTGCCTCGGTGCAGGCGCGCTTGAGCTTGGTGCGATGAGCGCCTTCCTCTACGCCGTCGAAGCCCGCGACCATATCTGGGACCTTGTGGAAGAGGTGACCGGCGCCCGACTGACCGTCTCCTTCGCCCGCATCGGCGGCCTCAAGGAAGACCTGCCCGCCAACTTTGCAGAGCGCTGGGAGGCCACCGAGCCCCGCCTCTGGGACGTTATCAAGAAGTTGGATCAACTTTCAACAAAGAACCGTATCTTCATGGATCGCATGATGAATACGGGTGTTATCGGAGCAGACGAAGCGGTCTCGCTCGGCTTCACCGGACCGGTGCTCCGCTCCACGGGCGTCGCCTACGACATCCGCAAAGACAGCCCCTACTTCGCCTACGACCGGGTCGACTTCGAGGTCCCCGTCGGCACCAACGGCGACAACTACGACCGATACCTGGTCCGGCTCGAGGAGATGAAGCAGTCCATCTCCATCATCCGCCAGTGCCTCAAGGGGCTGCCCGGCGGCCCGCTCAACGTAGATGACCCGCACATCATGCTGCCCCCGAAGGAGTTGGTCTACAACTCCATCGAAGGCATGATCAACCACTTCAAACT
>JBIIFW010000047.1:0-11590 GCA_044236985.1 Bradymonadia bacterium
AGCAGGCCAACCAGCACCGCGGCCAGCGCCATACCCAGCGCGCGCAGTGGCGCACCCGACTCACGAATGCCGACCACCAGCCCGTAGAAGCCAATCGGCGCCATCAGCACAGCGGAGTGATGGTTGGCGAGCGCGAGCCCTGCGAGCAGACCAAGCAGGGCTGCACGGAGGGCGCCGCGTTGCGGCGCGAAGGGCCCGGCAACCGCAACCATGGCGACGCAGAGAGCAGCGTTGAGCGCGAAGACCTCCGGGCTGGTTGCCAGCGACCAGGTGAGCGGCGCGAAGGCCCAAAACACGACCGCAACTCCCGCTGCCAGCGGCTCGGCACCCCAGGCAAGCGCCGCACGAAAGAGCGCAACCGCGCCGCCCATTCCCATGAGCGCCGTCAGGAATGAGGCCCGGGCCGCAGGCGATGCAATGGGCACAAAATCGAGCAGCCGCAGCAGCATCGTATAGAGCGGATAGCCGGGCGGATGCGCCACACCGGGCCCCCCCGCCAGCGTCGCAAACTCGCCCGCATCGCCACCCAGCGCTTCGGTGGAGAGCGTCGCTGCGTAGACCACCGCGATGCAGCCGAAGAGCAGCAGCATCAGCCCTTGGGGCCCAACCAGCCAGGCGATGGTCTCGTGGCGCCCACCCTGGCCCTCGCTATGCATACCGCACCAGCGTCAGCCAGAGGCAGAAGAGGAAGAGCGCGGCACCACCCCAGCGCAAGGCGCGGGGCCAGACGAAGCTGCCATCGGCGCGGAGACCAAACCAGGCAAACCCCGCCACCGCGCCCAGCCAGCCAACAAAGCCTGCCGAACCGGCGAGCGCGAGCCAGGGATTGGGGCGGCGAGCCTCGTGGCCGTCGAGTTGTGCAAGATAGCGCGCCTGATCGTCCGGCCTCGCCTTGCCCGAGGCGCGGCGCTCCGCCGCCATGCGGGCAGCAATCTCGGCATGTAGCCGGGGCAACCGCTCCGCGTGCGGCGAATAGAGACCACGCGTGAGCATGATGGAGGTGCGTGCGCTCCGGAGCGCTACGAGCGCCAGTTCGCCCTGCCCGGTCGCGTCGGCCTTGGCGGCAACCTGATCGAGCAGGGTCAGACCGGCCTCGGAGCAGCTGTCGAGCGGTACATACCACTCTGCCGCGTGCCGGGCGGCGAGCAGCGCCGATGAGAGATCGCCGGCGGCCAGAAAGCCCTCCGCCGCGCTCCGTTCGCTGCGGCACGAGACTGCGGCGCGACCGGCGGCTACCGCGAAGAGCGCCGCCAACAGCAGCACCACCACGCCCAGCTTTTTTGCGATCAGAACCTGGCCCCACGGCCGCTCATCAGGCGATTCGAGCATCCAGCCTCAGATGAAGTCGCGGCGACGGAAGATGATGATCGCCCCGCCCATCGCCACTGCGATGTAGCCTAGCCCATAGAGCGTGGCCGCACCGAAGTAGGCGAGCCCGACAGGGTAGCCGTAGGTGAGCTGCGTTGTGATGGTAAAGAAGTTGAGGTCGGGCGCGAGCGCCACAATCCACCGCAGGAGGTGGCGCGCTGCGGGCTCGTCCACCTTATCGACAAAGGCCGCCAGCTCCTGCACCAGACGACCGATAAGCCAGACACCCAACGTGATGAACCCCGACACATAGGGCGTCGAAAAGGAGCCGAAGAAGAGCGCAAAGGAGGCGATCATCACCGACTCAACGTAGGTGAGCCAGAAGGCGCCCAGCAGCTGCAGGTCGACCGAACCCCCGCGCAGGAGCAGGGTCGCAGAGAGCGCGGCCGCCATCAGCAGCAGCTGCACCGCCAGCGTCATCGCGATGCCGCCGAACTTTCCGAGGAAGTAGGTAGCCCGATCGATGGGCTTGGAGAGCACATTGTAGAGCGTCTTGCGCTCAATCTCCTGGAAGACCGAGGTGATGCCCAGGAAGATGGCGATGATGTCGCCGAAGATGTTGATGGAGAAGAGGCCGATGTCGAGCAAGAACCGGCTGTCTTGGTTCACCGAGGCCGAGCCAAGCACCACCGAGAGCAGTATCAGGAGGATGGCAAAGAAGAGGATGGAGTAGAGGATCTTGTTCCGCACCGCCTCCCTGAAGGAGTAGAGCGCGATGGCCGCAGCGGTCTTCATGGCGCCTCCTTCCGAGCAGCCTCGAGGAGGAAGATATCTTCGAGCCGCTGGCGGTGCGGCGCCACCGAAATGACAGAGCCTCCGGCCGTCAGCACCGCCTGCAGGAAGCCGTCCAACGAGGCCTCGGGCGCGAGCAGATAGCGGGTTGTCCCGAGAGGCTCACGGGTGGTCCGGGTCGCCAGCGGCGCCAGAGCCGCAAGCGTGGCCTCCTCGCCCCGCACGACCACCTCTACGTCACGCAGCGAGCCGTCCACCAGCTCGTCCAACCGGCCGACCTTGCGGACCGTGCCGTTCACCATCATCGCCACCCGATCGCAGATCTGCTCCACGTCGGGGAGAATGTGGCTCGAAAAGAGCACCGTCTTGCCCTCATCGCGGAGCGACTCGATGATCTGACGCACGTCGCGGCGCCCCATCGGGTCGAGCCCCGATTGCGGCTCATCCAGAATCACCAGCTCGGCATCGGGTAGCAGCGCCTGCGCCAAGCCTACCCGCTGCAACATCCCCTTGCTGAACTTTCGGAGCTGCTTGTCGCCCACCTGCCCCAGTCCAACACGGTCGAGGAGCTCGGGGATGCGCCGCGCTGCCACCTTGCTCTCCATGCCGTAGAGGTGGGCAAAGTAGGTGAGCAGTTCGTCGGCGCGGAGGTAGTCGTAGAAGTGGGGCGACTCCGGGAGGAAGCCAACTTTGGCACGCGCGGCGGCCTGCGACGCATCGATGCCGAAGATCGTCGCGCTGCCGGCATCGGGCTTGATGAGCCCTGTCAGCATCTTCAGCGTCGTGGTCTTGCCCGCACCGTTGGGTCCGATGAGGCCGAAGATCTCGCCCCGCTGCACCGAAAACGAGGCCTGCCGCACGGCCGCAACCTGCTTGCGCCAGAAGCCGATGCGGAAGGTCTTCTCCAGCCCGGAGATCTCGACCACCGTCTCTGGTGAACCGCTACCCATGAAGGCCCTCCCGCCACTCGCTCTCCACCAGACGCAACGCAGCTACCACGGTCTCGACCTCCGACAGCTCCATCTTCGGATGCAGCGGCAGCGAAAGCAACTCTGACGCGCCGGCCGTCGCCACGGGGTAGGCCTCCGGATGTGTACCGAAGCGCTCGCGGAAGAAGGGCTGCGAGGCACAGCTGTAGGTCCCCATTGTCGTCTCTACGCCAAGCTCCCGCATCCGCGCGACGAGCCGTGGCCGCGGCGTCTGCCCGCGCCACCAGACCACGAAGGCCTGAAAGACAGCACCCGGATCTCGCCAGCCGGCGGGAATCTCCACAAGCGGCTCCTCCTGCAGCACCTCCAGGTAGCGCTCGCCGAGGCTCCGGCGTGCCGCGATGATGCCCTCAAGCCGCTCCATCTGGCCCACGCCGAGCGCGCCGCCCAGCTCCGACAGTCGGTAGTTCAGGCCGGCATCCAGAAAGGTCATGCCCTCGACGCCGGGCTCCATGCCATGATTGCGCAGCCGGCGAAGCCGGCGGGCCAGCGCCGCGTCGCGCGTTACCACCAGACCGCCCTCCCCCGTTGTCACGATCTTGCGCGGATGGAGGCTCACGCAGCCCACCCAGCCGATCGTGCCGGCCATCGCGCCGCCAACCCGTGTCCCGATCGCGCAGGCCGCATCTTCGATCAGCCGGACCGAAGGCGCGCGCTCCTCCAACATCGCAGCCATCTCGACCACAGGCGCGGCCAGCCCGAAGAGATGGACAGCGATGACCGCCCGGGTCGCCGGCGTCAGCGCAGCCGCCACCGCCGCGACACTCGGAGAAAGCGTCGCCGGGTCCATATCGACAAAGACTGGCGTCGCCCCTTCGCGCACCACGCAATTCGCCACCGAGGGCCAGGTGAAGGTGGGCAGAATGACCTCGTCTCCGGGCCGCAGATCGAGCGCCATCAGCGCCAGGTGCACCGCCGCCGTACCGCTCGAGCAGGCCACCACCTCGGCGCCGAGGAAGGCCGCAGCCAGCGCCTCGGTCTCGGCCACCATCTTGCCCTGAATCAGCATCCCCGAAGCGAGCACCTCGGCGATGCGCTCCAGATCGCGCTGCTCAAAGTTGGGATGGCTGAGTCGAATCATGCGCCCGTCCGATACCAGGCGACCGTGCGCTCAATGCCCGCCCGGAGGTCAACCTCCGGCGCAAAGCCGAGCAGCGCTCGGGCATGGTCGATGCTCGGGATGCGTACCTCGATATCGGGGTAGTCCCGCGACTCCGAGACGATGGGCGACGAAGACCCCGAAACCTCAACCACGAGTTCGGCAAGCTCGCGGACCGAGACGGTGGCCTCCGGGTTGCCAAGGTTGAAGGCCTGACCCACCGCCTCGTCGCGCTCCATCGTTGCGATGGTGCCCGTGACCATGTCGTCAACGAAGAGCCAGGAGCGGAGCTGCGCGCCATCGTTGTGCACCACGAGCGGCTCGCCGAGCAGCGCCTTGCGGACAAAGTGGTGGATGGCTCCCTCCCCTACTTGGCGCGGGCCGTAGACGTTGAAGGGACGCACGGTCGCAACCTGCAGGCCCTGCTCGCGCCCGAAGGCGTGTGCGAGGTGTTCGACCGCCAGTTTGGCGGAGGCGTAGGTCCAGCGGCTCTGCGAGACAGGACCCACGGCCGTGTCGTCAGACTCCGACACATTGCGCGCCTGCCGGCCATAGACCTCCGAGGTGGAGAAGACGACGACACGGGGAGCGACAGGCTGCGCGACCGCGGCGTCCAGCACCGCAAAGGTGCCCTGAATCGCAACCCGCATGGTTCGGACGGGGTGGTTGAGAACCGTGCCAACGCCTGCAATCGAGGCGAGGTGATAGACCTGGTCAACGCCCTGCATCGCTGCGGCTACACCCGGACCATCGAGCACATCACCGCGCACAAGCGTGACGGCAGGGTGGGCCTCTAGGCCGGTGCCCGCCAGGGCGTTTCGAGCGAAGGTGTCGAAGATGCGCACATCGCAGCGCGCTGCCAGCCGGAGAGCGAGCGTGCTGCCGATAAAGCCCGCGCCTCCTGTGATGAGGACAACTGGCCTGCGCGTTGTGGAGCTGCTCATCATTCTGCCTCGTCGATGGTCGGGATGGCCAGCTCAGAGGCCGAAAAGAGGAGCCGCGGATCGGGATGAAGCAGCAGCGCCGACTCGGCCGCGAGCGCTCCCCAGCGGAGTTCGTTGCGGAGCGCGACGAGCACCTGCCGTTCCTGCAGGAGGGCATGAAGTTCGGGACCTCGCAGCACCTCGCCGAGCTGGGTGCGGAGCGAGCGCACCTGCTCTGCGCCGTCGTCTGCCAGGAGTCCCGCGCGGGCGGTAGCGAAGGCCTCCGCGCGGGTGCCAGACTTACGCGCCACCGTAGCGGCCGCGAGACGAATCGTAGACGACGCGTCCGGAGCATCTGCAGCAGCGATGAGCGCCTGCCGACCGAGCCGCTGCACGCGCTCCTTGTCTGCGTCACTCACGGGCTGGTACTCGAACAGGTAGTTGACCGCGAGCATGGCGAGCAGGACCGAGTCGCCCGGAAAGCGCTCGAGGCCACGCTCAAGGTGGCGATTGGAGGCGTTCACAGAGTCGTTGTTGATGAGGGCGCCATACATGGCAATCGTTCCGGCCCACTCGTAGACGATGCGATAGCGAGGATCGACGCCGACGACGGCATCGATGTGGGCATCCATCCAGCGCGGGTCGCGGGCCAGACCGTAGGTCTGGGCAAACTGCGCGAGCGCATTCAACCAGAGGAGGTCTGCAACGGCCTCGTGGTGCCCTAGCGAGAGCAGCCGCCAGGTCGCCGCTGCGGAGGCAGGCGCGAGGGCAGCACTGCGCGACGGAACGGGCTCTGCCGCACGGAGAAGCGTTGCACTGAGCTTGGCCTGTGCGATGAAGGCCGCCCCGATCAGACAGGCAAGAGCGGGCAGCAAAGGGGCGAGCCGGGCAGGTTTCGATATGGCAGGGGGTTGCACGGATCGACCAGCGAGACGGGAGCGACAGAGGCCTGCCGCGGACTCCGGGACGGTAGGCGAAACGAGCACCGCTGTCATGTTCGGCGCAACGAGAAAGTGCCAGAAGGAGGCAACAAAAACGACGAAGGCCAACCCGAAGGCTGGCCCGTCATCCGGCGCAGAATCGATTACTCGATTTCCTTGTCGATGTAGAGGCCGGCGCCGCCCTTGATCTCCATCGCGACCACGGAGGCAACGCGGGTGAAGGTGGCGAACTCGGCATCGCCGTCGAGGTTACCGAAGGCCGAAGCAGTGAACTTGGCCTGGTTGGTGGTCGAGCCGTTCGAGTTGTACTGGTAGGCGTAGTAGCTCGGGTCGGAGACCGCGAACTGTAGGGCGTTCCAGGTGGGGACACCATCCCAGGAAGAGGGCGCGGTGGTGACCTTCACGTCGCCGATGGTGGCGAGCAGCGGAAGGGGACCGGCGGTGTCGGGGAAGGAGGCGGCAAGGATGCCACCGCCCGTGCCGGCGTGCTCAGAGGCGAAGTAGGTGACGGAGGCGTCAAAGAGCTTCCGGACGTTCATCGTGGCTTCGGCCGTCTTGGAGCGCTTGATGTACTTGAGGAAGGCCGGGATCGCGACGGCGGCAAGGATGCCGAGGATGGCGACGACGATCATAAGCTCAATAAGGGTGAATCCCTTGCGGTTGCGGACGGACATGGTGCCTCGATGTCTTTGGGGGAGAGGGAAACGCAGAGAGTATTGCACAAGCTGGGCCATTGTGACGATCTTCAGGCTTCCAGGCAAACAAAATAAGTAACGCTAGGAAACACGGGGCCTCGCGCGAACTGCATGGCCGGGTTCCAGGCTGCTGAGGCTCTCTCGGGCTGCCGCCCCAAGAGACAAAAGTTGTCAGGCGGCCGACGGAGCAGACGAAAAACGCCGAACGGCGGTCCAAAAACGCCGAACGGCCGGCGATGAATTCGCCGACCGCCCGGGGTGACCGAATGGGTCGGGATCGATTACTCGATCTCCTTGTCGATGAAGAGACCGGCGCCGCCCTTGACTTCCATGTCAACGACCGAGCCGACGCGGGTGAAGGTCGAGAAGGCCGCGTCGCCGTCAAGGTTACCGAAGGCGGTAGCCGTGAACGTGGCGGCGTTGGTCGTGCCAGCCGAGTCGTACTGGTAGGCGAAGTAGGAGGGGTCGGAAACCGAGAACTGGAGGGAGTTCCAGGTGCCGTCCGCGTCCCAGGTCGAGGGAAGCGTGGTGACCTTGACGTCGCCGATCGTGGCAAGCGTCGGAAGGGGGCCGGTGGTGACGGGGAACTGGGCCGACACGATGCCGCCCGACGCCGAGGTGTGCTCAGCGGCGAAGTAGGTGACCGACGAGTCGTACAGCTTGCGGACGTTCATCGTCGCCTCGGTCGTCTTCGAGCGCTTGATGTACTTCAGGAAGGCCGGGATGGCGACCGCGGCGAGGATGCCGAGGATCGCGACGACGATCATGAGCTCGATGAGCGTGAAACCCTTGCGATTGTTGATGCTGTTCATTGCCTTTCTCCTCAAAGATGGTGGCAGGATTGCCACCGGGGGTTGGATGTCTGGTTAGATGCGACCTTCGTGCCAAGTCTGAAGAAGACAAAGATCAGATGGCCATGAACTGTGATAAGACTATGAAATATTTGCAGAAAAATTCAACATATTCCGGCTTCGCTTTGTGTAGGGTGACCGCGGGCGACAAGGGCTGGCCAGTATACTCGCGGACACCGAGCGGGACCTCGCGCCCCTGTGACCAATTTTGTCAGCCGTACGCTCCAATGGGTCTGTTTTTGGGCAAATCCCGCTCACTCGGCCGAGTTCACCACGACCGGCACGCCCTCTGTCATCCCACTGGTGAGCACAAACCGCGCGTTGGTGCCGTCACCATCCTGATCGCTCACTGCAAACAGCTGCCAGTAGAAGGAGCCCGCAGCCACCGAATCACAGGCCTCCGCCGAACTGAAGCTCGCGCCACCGATCGCAGGGGGCGTGCCACAGGTATCGGCCGGTGTTCCCGACTGCACAAAGAAGGCAAACCGACTCTGCGACGGCACATTGATGCCGAGCGCCGAAAAGACGCCATCGACCGGCGTGAAGGGGGCGTCGACACTCTGCGGGATCGCCGTAGGAGACCAGGCAGAGGCTCCTGCATACTGGCCCCGCGAGCTGCGGTAGGTCTCCTGCGCTGTCGCGAGCGAGGCGAAGAGCTGGTTGACCTTCACCTCGCGCCCCTTGCGGACCTGCTTGCCCCAGGCGACGGCTGCCAGGGAGGCAAGGACGCCGATGATCGAGACGACGATCATCAGTTCGACGAGAGAGAAGCCGCGGCGGCGAGAGGCTTGGATTGGCATGAGCATGTTCTCCGTGGAGGGTTATGATGGGTCGTCGATGTCGCCACCGTCGATGCCATACTTCTGCAGGCGGTAGCGGAGGGAGCGGAAGCTGATCTTCAGCAGGCCGGCGGCCTCGGTGCGGACACCCGATGCACGCTTGAGCGCCTTTGCAATCAGGGCCCGTTCGAGCTGCTCTACGATGGCCTCGAGGTCTACACCCTCCTCGGTCACTTCGAGCGAGCCGCCGATCTCGATGGAGCGAACGGCCTCCTGCATGCCGTAGGGGAGCGAATCGCGCGTGATCAGCTCGCTGAGTTCGAGCGTCACCGCCCGCTCGACGATGTTCTCCAGCTCACGGACATTTCCCTGATAGGGGTGACCGAGCAGACACTGCATGGCCTCCTTCTCCACGCCACGGATGGTCTTGCCGAGCTCAACTGCATACTTGGCGATGAAGTGGTGGATGAGCAGCGGGATGTCGTCGCGCCGCTCGCGCAGGGGCGGCAGGTGAAGTTCAATGACATTGAGGCGGTAGAAGAGATCTTCGCGGAAGGTCCCAGCCTTCACCATGTCGCGGAGGTCGCGGTTGGTTGCGGCCACCACGCGGGCGTCCACAGTCTCTTCTGTGGCGGAGCCCACCCGCTTGATCTTCCGCTCCTGAAGGACGCGGAGGAGCTTGACCTGCATTGCGAGCGGGAGCTCTCCGATCTCGTCGAGGAAGATGGTGCCCCCCTCGGCCGCCGAAAAGAGCCCCTTTTTGTCGCCTGTGGCGCCCGTGAAGGCCCCCTTGGTGTGGCCGAAGAGTTCGCTCTCGATGAGGCTCTCGGGGATCGCGCCACAATTGATGGGGATGAAGGCCCTTGCGGCGCGGTCGCTCTGGGCGTGGATGGAGCGGGCGAACATCTCTTTGCCCGTGCCGCTTTCTCCCGTGATGAGAACGGTGGTCTTGGCAGGTGCGACGCGAGCGACCATCTCGTTCACCCGCCGCATGGCCTCACTCGTCCCCACCAGGCCGACGCCCTTGCGGGTGGTAGCCAGCTGCTTTTTGAGGAAGGTGTTCTCGCGCTCGAGCTGTCGGACGTCGAGCGCCTTGGCGACCTGAACGGTGAGTTCATCGATCTTGAAGGGCTTGGTGATGTAGTCGGCCGCCCCCTCCTTCATGGCTGCTATGGCGGTGTCGGTACTGGCGAAGGCGGTCATGAGGATGACCTGGGTGCTCCGGTCGGCAGCCTTCGCCGCAAGGAGGACCTCCATGCCCGACTTGCCGGGCATCTTGAGGTCGGTGAGCACAAGGTCGAAGTTGTCTTGCCCCAGCCGAATGCAGGCGATGTCGCCCGACTCGCAGAGCTCGATCTCGTGCCCCTCCTTCTTGAGGACAATCGCCGCGAGCTCGCGGATGCTGCGCTCGTCATCGACAACAAGGATCTTTGCCATGTTAAGACCTGGTGGGGAGCGCTGAGGCATGGACGGGATGAGAAGCAGTACTGATTGCCGCCGCACGCACCGCCCCTCTTACCCGCTCGGAGGTGGTCGGCGCCACCTCCGCGGCAAGATCGGCCGAGGAGAGTAGTGGCATCATGAGGACGAAGCGGGCGCCGCCTCCCGGTGCGTTGTCTGCAAGCAGCAGGCCGCCGAGCTCAATAACGATGCGATAGCTGGTCGCGAGCCCAAGCCCCGTCCCGGACTGCTTGGTCGTGAAGAAGGGCTCGAAGAGGTTCTGCCGCACCTCCTCGGTGAGGCCGGGCCCCGTGTCGTCGACCTGAACAGCGACGTAGGGGCTGCCGCCCGCGCCGAAGGCCATGCGGGAGGTTGTGATACGGAGCCGGCCGCCGCGCTCCATGGCCTGGCAGCCGTTGCGGACAAGGTTGAGCAGCACCTGGCGGATGCGCTGCGGATCGGAGTCGAGGATCAGTTCGCCGGAGGCGTGGTGCATCATCTCGATAAGGATGCCGTCGGAGATGCGGACGTCGATGGTGGCCATCTGAACCACCTCACCCACCAGCTCGGTGAGCGAGAAGCGGCGGCGGCTCACCTGGATGGGGCGAGCATACTCCAGAAACTCTTCAACGAGCCCATTGAGGCGGTCGACCTCTCGGACGACGATGTCTGTGAGCTGGCGCTCTTCGGCTCCCTCGGGTGCGCGCTTGGCAAGCAGCTCCACGCAGCCGGAGATGGAGGCGAGCGGGTTGCGTATCTCGTGGGCGATGGCCGCGGAGAGTTTTCCGATGGCGGCGAGGTGGTCTCGGCGCTGCACCTCGACCTCCATCGACTTGAGCGCGGTCAGGTCTTGAAAGGTAAGGACGTAGCCGTTGGGCAGACCGCGCGGATCGCGCAGGAGGGCGACCGACAGCCCCACAACGAGGTCGTCGCCGTTTGGTCGCGTCAAGATGCCCTCTACCCGACCGTCCGGCAGGGTTGCATCTCGGGTCGCCTCGGCGAGCAGGTTCGCCAGTTCGGGCAGGATGGCGGCGAGGGGCTGGAACCGTGCAGACTCTTCGGAGATCCCGGTGAGTTGGGCGGCGGCGGGGTTGAAGAAGGAGACGCGACCGTCGAGGTCGAGGGTGACGAGGCCCGCCGAGAGGGAGCGGACGATGTTATCGTTGAGGGCGCGCAGCTGCCGAATGTCGAGCTGTCTGCGTTCGAGTTCCGAGCCCACCTGGCCGATCCGCTCAGCAAGGTAGCCGGCACCGAATCCGACGGCATAGAAGGCGGCGACATGGACGACGACGTTGTCGAAGGGGAGCTGCTGCGAGGCGGTGGCCTCGGCAAAGAAGAGGGCCGGGACGGAGCCGAAGGAGCTGAACTGAATGACGAAGATGACGAGGTAGCTAAGCGCGGCGATGGTGGCGGTAAAGAGAGCGCCCTGCCTTCCGCGGAGGATCGCGCCGGTGAAGATGGTGAAGAAGAAGAGGAAGGTGAAGATGGACTCGATGCCTCCCGTCATGAGGACGAGCGAGGTGGCGAGGAAGGCGTCACCAAGGATCTGGACAGGAACAAGGAGGTCGAGCTGGGCCGCGCGTCGGAGCCAGAGGGCGAGTCCGATGGTGCCAAGGTAGGTGACGATGATGATGGCTGCGACGGCGATGTAGGTCGGGTCGGAGAAGCCGGCAGGGTCGTCGAGGTTGGCGATGACGGCGGAGCCCAGCAGGAGCGACGCTACCACGACCCGGAAGAGCATGAGCCATTCGAGCCGCTCGCGGAGCGACCCGT
>JBIIFW010000048.1:0-11547 GCA_044236985.1 Bradymonadia bacterium
ACCCTCAGCAGCGGGAACCGCAGCGCCCGAACCGGGCGACAGCTTCCGAGACAGCACGACGAGCAGTCCGAGGCCGGCGAGGACACCGGCGGCAGGCACCATCCAAGAGGTTCGGCGGCTTGCCGCATCAAGCGGCACTGCCACCGCGATTGCCCCACGCTCCGCCACGAACATCGTCAGAATCTCGTCTACGCCCTTCCCCTCTTGAATCAGCTTGCGGATGCGCCGCTTGTCCTGGTTCGACGGGAAGCAGGAGGGGCTCGCCAGCGTCAGCGACTTGCCCGCGCACCCCGAACAGGTCGTCATCACCAGGTCGTAGGTCCGGTTCGCCTCGGCCTCCTGCTCGGCAGAGAGCGCCACCGAACTGCCGTTGTCGATCAGCGGCGCCTCCACGTGCGCATCGGTCGACTCTGCCGCCCAGGCCTCCATCCGGTTCACAAACATGACCGCGGGGATGACCACAATCAGCGACGCGGCCGTCATCTCGGCCCGACGCACCCAGCGACGCGCCAGCGACGGCACCCGCTCCGACTCCGGCTCCGGCCAGAGGCAGACTACCGTGCCGAGCAAGAGCAGCAGCCCGCCAAACCAGAACCACCAGGTGAAGGGAGAGACCGCCAGCTTGAAGGCCGCCGTCTGCCCCTCCTCGTCGAAGTTCAGCAGCGCCACATAGACATCCTCAAGCGGCGTCGAGTGGATGTAGATCTCCGAGGTGACCTTCATCATGTCGCCCTGCCCGCCCGCAACCAACGCATAGTTGTTGTAGTCCCAGCGCGCCGGCGTCAGCTCGCCCACCTCCTTGCCGTCGCGGAGGAGCGTCATGCGCGCGGTGTAGGCAACCCGGTCCACCTCATCCTTGACCAGCAGGTCATCGAAACGAACATCGTAGTCGCCCACCTTGGCAGACTGGCCCACCTTCATCGTCGGGTCGGCCTCCACCTTCACAACATTACCCACCAGCGCCAGCCCCACGCAGAGGATGCCGATGTGCACAACGTAGCCGCCATACCGGCGCCGATGCTTGGAAAAGAGCGACCCGAGCGCAGCCAGCCAGCCCATCTCCCCATCGCGGCGCTTCGAGCGAGCTCCGTCGTAGAACTCGATGGCGATGGTCGCCAGGTTGGCCACAATCACCGCGAAGGCAAACAGCCCGAGCCCCATCGCGTAGCCATCCGGCTTCACCCCCAGCGCCTGCACCCGACCAAAGTAGTAGACCGTCGCCAACACGGGCGTCACCACGAGCGCGATGACAACCGGCAGCGTGAAGTTGCGCCTCAGCGACTCCTTGGTCGCCTTCCGCCACGGAAGCAGCGTGCCCACCATCATCGCGATGAACATCACCACACCCATCGGCATGACCCAGGTGTTGAACCAGACCGGCCCGATCGTCATCTTCTCGCCGCCCGCCAGCTCCTTGAGCTTGGGGAAGAGCGTGCCCCAGAGCACCACAAAGGCCATGCCCATCAGCACCCAGTTGTTGGCCAGGAAGGCCGTCTCGCGCGAAACGGGCGACTCCAGATCACGCTCCGAGGCCAGCGACTTCCACCGCCACGCAACCACCGCCACGCTGAAGATGGTGAAGAAGATCAGGATCGTCAGAAAGAGCCCGCCCACCTCGCTCTCCGCGAAGGTATGCACCGAGCTGATCAGCCCTGACCGGGTCATGTAGGTCCCCAGCAGCGTCAGCAGGAAGGTCGTGCTCAGCAGCACCACATTCCACCGCTTCAGCATCCCGCGATGCTCCTGCACAATCACCGAGTGAATGTAGGCCGTCGCCGTCAGAAAGGGCACAAGCGCCGCGTTCTCGACCGCATCCCAGGCCCAGTATCCGCCCCAGCCCAGCTCACGGTAGGCCCACATGCCGCCAAGCACGTTACCCACGCCCAGAAAGAGCCAGGAGATCAGCGTCCACTTTCGCGTCGCCTTGAGCCACTCGGCAGAGGTCTGGCCTGCCAGCAGCGCCGCCATGCCAAAGGCGTAGGGCACCGCGAAGGTCGCAAACCCCGACAGCAGACAGGGCGGATGAATCGTCATCAGCGGGTTCTGCAACAGCGGGTTGAGACCCGCGCCCTCTACCGGCGAATCGATGACCGCAAAGGGCTTGAAGGGCGCCGTCTTGAAGTTCAGCACCATCAGGAAGGCGAAGGCCTGCAGCGCGATGATGCCATGAAAGAAGGGCATCAGCCGATGCAACCGCTCCCGGTTGGCCCAGCTCGCCGCGCTCGCAAACGCCGTCGTCGTCGCGATCCAGAAGAGCAGGCTGCCCTCCTGGCCGCCCCAGAAGGCCGCCAAGGTGTACCAGAAGGGCATGCGCGAATCGCTGCGACCCTGAACATACCGCACGCTGAAATCGTGATCGACGAAGGCATGCGCAAGCAAGGCCGATGCCAGCATCACAAGCGCCGTCGTCGTCCAGAGCAGGTACCGCGACATCTCGCCGAGCGGCCGAGAAACGCGGAAGCCCCCTAGAAAGCCAACCACCACCGTCAGCAGCGCCGAACCGAGAGCGAGCGCAAGCGCGATGGATCCAATCTCGTTCATCAAGACACCTTGCTAGCGGGGGATGTCTTCCGGGTGCTGCGCACCGCCAACACCGGTCGGCGCCTTTGCATCATACCGCGACGGGCATTTGGCAACGACCTCCTCCGCAACAAAGAGGTTGGGCGCCGCCATATGACCGAGCGCTACCACCTCGGCCTCATCCGTGAAGGTGTCGGGCAGCGGCCCCTCAAAGACCACCTCCACAACCTTGTCAGCATCCACCAGTTGGAAGTGGTGGATGTCCAGACTACCCTTCTTCAGGAAGTGCGAGCCGCGAACCACGTTCCCCTTGATGCGGAACTCGTCGTCGCCAATCTCAGGCGCCTTCGCCTGCGCCTCCGCAACGGTGTAAAAGTAGACTTGGCTGTCGAACGAAGTGAACGCAACACCGGTAACGGCCGCAGCAGCAACCACCATCGCCACAACAAAGCTCAGGTTGCTCTTGCCATCCTTCGGGCGCCGATAGGCTACCTCTTCGGCCACTCCCTCTACCTCTCTCTCGTCAGCATTCATGGCTCGTCCTTCCTCTGCCACTCTGGCGTGGGCGAACTAGGGCGACCGCCTGCACCGCGCAAGCAAGCCGCGCTGCTTTCAGGCCTCATCCGGCATGTCGTCGTCGCAGCCGCCGCTCTCGGAGCCGACCTCGTCAAAGCAGACCGAATCGCGCATCGCAGCGGCCCGCTCATCGGAGATGCCCAGTGCACGGCGCAGGTGCAGCAAGAACTCCCGCTCCTCGGCGTCGAGCTCCGCGTCGGCCATCGTGATCGAGAGCGCCAGCCCGTAGGCGTTCTCACGCTCTTCGTCCGTCACAAACTCGCCGCCGAGCTCGGCCAGACGACCCTCCACGCCGCGGCGGCTGAACTCCTCCAGGCGGTGCTCGATGCTCGCGCGGATGTGCTCCTCCGGAAGCCCATCGAACTCAGGCCGCGAAAGGATGAAGGCGATGACGGTCGCCAGCTCGATATCGGCAAAATGACCATCGCTCATGCCCGCCATCAGCAGGCAGTCGAGGTAGGCATCCACAGGCACCACACGCTCCGGCCAGGCCGCCTCCGCGCTGCCCTGAATCTCCTCGAAGGCGCGGGCGACGTCGCTCTCGTGAATGCCGAGCACACCCTGCATCTCGCGCAGAAACTCCACCTCGGAGGGCTCGATCGCGCCGTTGGAGAGCGCCGTCGACACGGACGCCCGGAAGGCCAGCACCCGCTGCGGATAGCCCCGGAGCGCCCCCGCGAGCGCATAGAGCCGAACCGTAGCACCGTCGTGGACCAGCCCCGACCAGGCCGCCTCCAGGTCGTCCCGAAGCTCCTGCTCGTTCATCCCCACAAACTCGGGACGCGTCGCGATCTCCTCGACGATCCGCTCCGACTCCTTGCGATCGATGGTGCCGTCCGCCGCAGCGCCGAGCACCATCGCCTCCACAAGCCAACGGCGTAGCTCTTCGACCTCTGACCCATGGCGACGCGCAAACTTATCGATCTCTCGCATGGTCTCTCCTAGGTCGCTTGGGCGTCCAGCCTTGATGCGGCCTCTCTCTTGCCCTGTGCGGCCACCATGTCAACAACGCGCGTCAAGCGTGCAACCTTCCCCGAAGTCGCATAGAATCTGAAATTCAGTTTCCTCGAGGACGCCCATGAATGCCCGAAACCTCTCTCTGACGCCCCTCGTCTCGCTCCTCATTTCGCTGCTCTCCGCCTGCGCCTCGGGAAGCCTCGGCAGCGGCACAGCCGACACGGGACTCGACGCCGCGGGCTCCGGCACAGCCGACACCACGCTCGCCGACGGCTCCGCCGACCCCGGCACCGATGCAGGTTCCGGCTCAGGCGCCGACGGCAGCGGCGCCACCGGCTGCACCACCGACAGCGACTGCACCGATCGCCTCATCTGCTACCAGGACCGCTGCCGCGACCTCGTCTGCGCCCCCACCTCCACCGTCTGCCGCGACGAAGCCGTCCTCTACACCTGCGCCGGCGATGGCTCCCGCTACCTCACCAGCGACTGCACCACCGAGCCTGGCTGCACCGCCGGAAGCTGCGGCTGCCGCAACGGCGCCTGCGCCCCCATCGAGCCCTGCACACCTGGCACCGGCCGCTGCGTTGGCGAAAGCGCTGAGCTCTGCCGCGACACGGGCGACGGCTTCGACAGGGTCGACCTTTGCGATAGCGGCGCTGGCGAGCTCTGCGTGGACGGCACCTGCACCTGCGACACGGGCGAGGAGTACTGCGATGGAACCTGTGTGAACACCCAGGCAAATGCCCTCAACTGCGGCGCCTGCGGCAACGCCTGCGACGCCTCCGAGACCTGCCTCCGCGGCGGCTGCATCTGCGCAGACGGACTCAATCGCTGCGGCGACGCCTGCGTCTCCTTCTCGGCAGACAGCGCCAACTGCGGCCGTTGCGGCAACAGCTGCTCCGATGGCCAGGCCTGCGTCTCCGGCAGCTGCCAGTGCCCCGCCGGAAGCGCCCTCTGCAACGGCCGCTGCACCTCTCTCGAGACCGACGCCCAGAACTGCAGCGCCTGCGGCAACGCCTGTGGCTTTGGCGAAGTCTGCACAGGCGGCAGCTGCCGCTGCCCCGTAGGCCAGACCAACTGCGGCGGCTCCTGCGTCACCCTCGACACCACAAGCAACTGCGGCGACTGCGGCATCGTCTGCGGCGCAGGGCTCCTCTGCAACGCTGGCGCCTGCCGCTGCCCCGCCGGACTCACCCTCTGCAACGGCACCTGCGTCGATACCCAGACCGACCTCGCAAACTGCGGCGCCTGCGGCACGGTCTGCGACGGCGACAGCTGCACCGCCGGCAGCTGCCGACGCGGCTGCGACTGCTCTTTCGGGCAAGACTACTGCCGCGCAGGCGCTCTCGGCTGCCCCTCCGACGCGCTCGGCTGTTGCGCCCCCATCAACTGCGACATCACCGCCGTGGTCAACCCGGGCGGCATGCGCATCTGCCGATAGCCTACGAGTCCAAAGAACCATGACCCTGCGCACCGCCCTCGTCGCACTCCTCTGCCTGCTCACCTCGGCCTGCGACGGAATCAGCTTCGACACCAAACCGCTACCGCCCCTCCCCACCGACGGCTCGGGCGGCCTCAACGACTGCGGCGGCTTCGGGCAGCTCAGCTACGACGACATCGCGGCGCGGCCCGGCGAGGGCTGCGGCGCCTGTGACGATGGCCTCCTCTTCTGCACCGGACCCGACCAGCTCTCCTGCTCCGGTGGCTCACGCCCCAACAGCTGCGGCGGCTGCTCGCTGCTGCCAGGCTCGCCCGGCACCCCCTGCGGGAGCTGCGGAGATGGCCTCTGGGCCTGCGCCGCCGGCACCGCCACCTGCATTGGAGCCGGCGAGCTCAACGACTGCGGCGGCTGCGCCCAGCTCTCCGATCCACCAGGCGCCACCTGCCTGCAAGCCGCCGGCGCCGAGGGCCTCACCATCTGCGCCACCCGCGAGACCACCCTCTGCCTCGACCCCGGCAGCAACGCCTGCGGCGGCGCGGGCCTGCTCACCCTCCCCGATGGCGTCACCGGCGTGACCGCCCTCCCCGGCACCCTCTACGAGAATGGCTGCCGCCGCGGTGTCCTCTTCTGCGACGACGGCACCCTCACCGCCGTCGACCTCGAGGGCGGCAACGCCTGCGGCGGTTGCGAACCCCTCGCTGCAGAACCGGGCACCGCCTGCAACGCCTGCGGCGCCACCTGGGCCTGCAACGCAGATGGCAACCTCTCCTGCCGCGGCCAGGGCGAGCTCAACGCCTGTGGCGGCTGCACGACGCTCGCCCTCGAGGTCGGAACCTCCTGCGACAACGGCGACGGCTCCGTCCTCTGCCTCGGCCCCGACGAGGCCGCCTGCATCACCCGCGGCTCCACCAACGCCTGCGGCGGACTCGGACCGCTCACGGGACTTCCGCTCGGCGAACCCTGCGGGACCTGTCTCGATGGTCGCGTCGCCTGCGACCCCACCGACCCGCGTCGCAGCGCCACCCGCTGCGATGGCGCCTCTGAGTCAAACGCCTGCGGCGGCTGCGGCCTCCTCAGCGGCCCGCCCGAGTCGCTCTGCGGGACCTGCGGCAGCGGTCGCCTCTCCTGCACAGGCGGCAACAGCTCCGTCACCTGCGATGGCGACGCCGGCGACACCGCTCGCAACGCCTGCGGCGGCTGCGGCACCCTCCGAGGCGAGCCCGGCAGCTCCTGCGGACGATGCGGTCAGTTCGCCTGCGACGAATCCCAGCCCGGACGCCTCACCTGCGTCGAGCCCGCTGGCGGCTGCACCGCCTCCCAGCCATTCGGCGCACCCTGCAGCGACGACGCGGCCTGCCTCTCCGGCAACTGCGCCACCGAACCCGACGGCACGACCCAAGACCGCTGTGCCCCCGAAGGCATGGTCTTCATCGCGGCCGGCAGCTTCCTCATGGGCTCCCCCGAGACCGAAGCCGACCGCAGCACACGCGAGACGCAACACACGGTCACACTCACCCGCCCCTTCTTCATGGACCGCACAGAGACCTCGCAAGGCGCTTGGAAGGCCCTCTCCGGCGGAATCAACCCCTCCTTCTTCCAGTCACCGACCGGCACCACCGAGACCACCGAAAACAACTTCGATGCAGGCCCGGTAGAGCGGCTCGACTGGTTCAGCGCCCTCGCCTTCGCCAACGCCCGCTCTACCGCCGATGGCCTCCCCACCTGCTACACGCTCCTAGGCTGCGCAGACGCCCGCAACGGCTGGCAGGATGGCACCCACAGCGGCTGCTCCGGCGCCACCCTGCCCCTCGGGACCGCCTGCACCGGCTACCGCCTCCCCACCGAAAGCGAGTGGGAGTATGCAGCCCGCGCCGGCACCACCTCCACCTTCCCTTGGGGCACGGTCGAAGACGCCAACTTCCTCTGGTTCGCCTCCAACAGCGATGGCCGTACACAGCCCGTCGGCACCCGCCTGCCCAACGCCTGGGGACTGCGCGACACCATCGGCAACGTCTGGGAGTGGACCTGGGACGCCTTCGGCCCCTACCCCGGCGATGTCACAGACCCGACGGGGCCCAGCGACGGCTTCGCCAGAGCCGTCCGAGGCGGTGGCTACAGCAGCGACCGGCAGTTCATCCGCGCAGCCGCCCACGACC
Organism: Bradymonadia bacterium; assembly: GCA_044236985.1. GTDB lineage: Bacteria > Myxococcota_A > Bradymonadia > REDH01 > REDH01 > CAIWGR01. The sequence goes on from JBIIFW010000048.1 coordinate 7,651, forward strand.
AGAACAGCTGGGATGCAGCCAACCAAACGCTGGGCTTCAGGCTGGTCAGAACACTCCCCTAAGCGGGGCCTGACCAGCCCCCCAGCGGGCACCCCGCGCCCGCCGAAGCGACCGCGGGTCGAGCCGCTCTACCAGACCATCTCGTTGGCGACATTCACGCCCGTCGTCATCGCGCGGGCGCGGTTCTTGGCGAACGAGACAACCTCGTTCACAAAGAAGCGGGCAACATCCATCTTGCCGGCATAGTAGGCCACGTCGGCATCGGCCTCGCGCTCTTCACGCGTCGCCGACGGACGGCCAAGCTTCGCCTCGAGCTTGCTCGAAGCAAGCACAGCCTGCTGCATCAGCATGTGACCAACCATCACATCACCGAACAGCTCCAGGAAGGGGGTCGCCTGAAGCAGCGTGTTGGCCACAGCTGCGCGCGGCTGCGACGAGAGCCAGAAGGCCAACTCGCCAAGCGCTCCCTGCGCCTCGCCGAGCGTCTCAGAAGCCACGCCAAGAACCGAGTGACCCTTGTGCTGCTCCACGAACTGCGACAGCTCCATCACATACTGCATGAAGAGCGCGCCACCCTTGAGACGCATCTTGCGGCCCAGCAGGTCGAGCGCCTGGATGCCGTTGGTCCCCTCGTAGATGGAGGTGATCTTCACATCCCGCATGTACTGCTCCATCGGGTAGTCGCGGCAGTAGCCGTAACCGCCGAAGACCTGGATGCCGAGCTCGGTCGTGCGGAACGCCTTATCGGTCGAGTAGGCCTTCACGATGGGGATCATGAGGTCGAGCATGTTGTGGTAGTTCTCCTTCTCGCTCTCCGAGTCGGAGCTCATGCTGAAGTCGGCCGCCCAAGCCGCGCGGGCGATGAGCGCCCGGGTGCCTTCGGCGTAGCCCTTCATCAGCATCAGGTTGCGCCGCACGTCGGGGTGCCGGATGATCTCCACGCTCGCGCCACCAAGGTCGGTCACGTCGCCGCCCTGCTTGCGGTCCTTGGAGTAGGCAATCGCCTGCTGGAACGAGGCGTTTGCAATCGCGCTCCCCTGCACCGCACACATGATGCGCGCCTCGTTCATGAGCTGGAACATGTAGACGATGCCGCTGCAGGGCTCGCCGACCATGTAGCCATAGGTGGGAGCCCGGTTGCCGAACGACAGCTGGCAGGTCGCCGAGCCGTTGATGCCCATCTTGTGCTCGATGCTCTCCACATAGGCGTGATTGAAGTCGCCCGTGGAGCCGTCATCGTTCACCCAGTCGCGGGGCACCGCAAAGAGCGAGACGCCCTTGATGCCGGCCGGGTCGCCCTTCACGCGAGCAAGCACCAGATGGACCACATTGCCGTAGAAGTCGGCATCGCCACCCGAGATGTAAATCTTCGTACCCTCGATGCTGTAGCGCCCATCCGGCTGCAGCTCCGCGGTCGTAACGAGGTCGCCCACCGACGAACCGGCTCCGGGCTCGGTGAGGCACATCGTGCCGCCCCAGGCGCCCGTGTACATCTTCTCGCAGTAGAGCTTCTTGAGCTTCTCGCTGCCAAAGTTCTCCACCAGGTGGGCCGCGCCCGAGGTGAGCTGCGAATACATGAAGAAGGCCTGGCCGGCGCCGTTCATCGCCTCAAAAACCGGCATCATGGCAAAGAGCGGAAGCCCCTGACCGCCATACTCCGGGCTGTGAATCGCGCCGTTCCAGCCATTGGCACCGAGCTTCTTCCAGGCCTCGGCGTAGCCCTTCGGCGCGGTCACGCGGCCGTCAGCAACCTTGCAACCCTCAGCGTCGCCGGGGCCGTTGATGGGAGCCACGACATCGATCGCAAACTTGATGCCCTCGTCCGCAACGGTGTCGAGCGTCTCAACATCGAAGTCTGCATACTTCTTGAGCCCGAGCAGCTGCTTGAGGTCGTATTGCTCGTGAAGGATGAACTTCCAGTCGCGCGTGTCGAACTTCAAGTGACTCATGACTACCTCGCAGGTGGGGATGGGAGCAGAACCGGGGGCGACAACGCAGCAGAGCCGAAGCATGACTGAATGAAGCATCATTCAGAAACATGGCGGACCACAACGCCTCAGAACTTGCCCGATCCTCGACCAAGTTCCTACCCTCCAATGTGGTGAACCTGCCGCAACGCGTCAAGGCTCCTCTCTCCGCTTTTTGGATCCCATGCGTCGCAAATCTGCACTCGCGCTCCTCCCGGCCATGCACAGGAACGAGGCCGCCCTCCTCGCTGGCCGGCTCCTCACCCAGCATGGCCTCCACGGCTCACGCTGGCTCCTCCACGACCTCATCGAACCTCCGGCGATCGACACCCAACAGCTCGACCTCATCGCTCCCGCCGACCTCTCCTGGCTCGACACCTGTGAGGTCACCGCGCAGCTCCTCATCCGCTCGGTCGAAGCCGCCTCGCTCCCCGCGCTCGCCAACGCCTCCGCCCTCCTCGACGCGCAGCTGGCGCCCGAGCTCCGCCTCGCCTGGACAGGCGCCGCCAAGCAGCTCGACCTCGCTGCGGGACGCCCCTGGTCGGAGACCATCGAGCTCCTCGCGGAGCTCGCCGCTCAGGTCGCGGCCGCACGCGACGCCATCGCCTTCCACCTCGCCGAGCGCCCCGAAGCCGCGGCGCACTGGGAGCGGATCGTCACCGACTGGGCCAACCTCGTCATCGCCCACCACAGGCCGCTCCTCTGGGCGCTCCGTGAGCGGCCCGCTGACCGCCAGCTCATGGAGCAGCTCCTGCCACTGACCGTCGCCACCGCCGACCTCGCTGCCAGCGCCGCACCCATCAGCGACCTCGCAACACTGCTCCCGGCAGACCACCTCGCTGCCAGCGCGGAGGTCATCCTGCAGGCCGCAGCGACGCCTGCCTGGCACCCGCGCTGGACCGCGCCGCTCCTCGCGCTCGCAGACCGCACCGCCGACGCCGCAGACCGGCCCGCAGACCTCGAGCGGCTCCTCCTCCCCATGCTCGGCAAGAGCCGCGACGCCCTCGTCTTCCACGTCGAGCGGCTCGCCCGCCAAGCGAAGATTGACGAGGCCCACTACTGGCTCACCGAAGGTCAGGCCCTCTTCCCCCGCGACACCATCTGGGACCGCCTCCTCGAAGCGGTCGGACGCTAGAGCAGGTCGAAGCGGCTCGACACGGCGTAGCCGTGCGCCGGCTGCGCGGCATTCCCCGGCCGCTCCGCAATGCAGACCTGCATGCCCGCAGCCGTCGCAGCATCGGCCTCCGCGACGATGTCTGTCAGGAAGAGCACCTGCGACCCCGCCGCTGCAACCTCCGCCAAGATCCGCGCGTAGCTCGCTGCGCTCCGCTTCTCGCCCACGGCCGTATCGAAGTAGCCGTCGATCAGACCCGTCAGGTCGCCACACCGCGAGTAGCGGAACAGCAGCCGCTGCGCCGCAACGCTCCCAGACGAATAGATGTAGATGCGCGCCCCCTCCGACCGCCACTTCCGCAGCGCCACAGGGACATCGTCGAAGACATCGCTCTCCAGCGTCCCCTGCTCGTAACCTGCGCGCCAGATCTGCCCCTGCAGCCGCTTGAGCCCCTGCGTCTTCCGATCGCGGTCCATCATCCAGAGCATCGCCGCCTCGGCAGTCGCCAGCAGCGCCGCGCCCTCCAACACCTCCGGGCAGTCGAGGCCCGCGGCCCGCTCTGCGCGCGCATCGGCCGCCAGCAGCGCGAGCGTCTCCTCCACCTCCGCGGTTGCGCCCTGCGCAGCCAAAAACGCAGCCGCCTGCGACCGCGCAAAGGGGAAGAGCACATCGAAGACAAAGCCCACCGAAGTGGTCGTTCCTTCGATGTCGAGCAGATAGAGAGCAGCACCTTCAGACATGCTTCACACGCGGGCTAGGGGAGAGGAAGACAGGCGCTCGCGCCACGCGGCCCGAGGGGCGAACAGAGGCCCACCC
>JBIIFW010000355.1:0-3132 GCA_044236985.1 Bradymonadia bacterium
CTCCCTCGGCCTCGTCGCCTTCGAGCTTCTCACGGGCGCGCCCCCCTTCGACTCGCTCGATGCACACGAAGTGCTCGTCAAGCAGGTCGAAGAGCCCATCCGGCCCCCGCGCCTCCTCAACCCCAACGTCCCCGCAGACCTCAACGAGTTCGTCCTACGCGCCACCCAGAAGCGGCCCGACGACCGCTTCCAGTCAGGCCGCGAAATCCAGGCCTTCCTCAGCAAGCAGAGCGGCGTCACCCTCACCGAGGTCGGCGTCAAGACGCTCACCGTCCTCTACGACCATGAGTCGGGCCCCGAGGTCGAGCTCTGGATGAACCGGGTCAAGGCCCTCGCCGCCCAGATCCCGGGCGCCGTCATCCGCTTCTCCAGCGAGCACTAGCCCGAGGCTCAGGCCCGGCGGCGACGCGCAAGGGCAAGCAGCCCGAGCAGCGCAAGCCAGCTCCACGAACCACCGCCGGCGGCAGAGCAGCCCTCGTCAGCCTTCGCCTTGGTCGAGGGCGGCGTAGCCGTTGTGTCTTCGCTCCCAGTATCAGTCGAGCTGTCGGTGCCCGCATCTACCGCCACGCCCGTGTCGGTCTCGGGCGCAACGCAGGCCGCCGTATCGAGCGTGCAGTCGGTAGCACAGACCAGCGTGCCCGAAGCAAAGCCGAGCGCATCGCACGACAGACCCAGCAGGTCGGCGCCGTCGCAGGACTCGTCGGCCGTAGCAGCACCGTCGCCGCAGCGATCCACAGGTGCGACCGCGCAGCCGGTCGTGTCGATGACACAGGTTGCCAGACAGGCCAGCGGCCCCTCGCCAAGACCCAGGCTACCGCAGCTCGTCGCGCCAAAGTCGCTGCCGTCACACACCTCGCCGGTATCGATGGTGCCGTTGCCGCAGAGCGTGCAGGCGGCCACATCCAGCTCGCAGGTCGAAGTGCAGCCCAGCGTTCCGGCCGCAAACCCTTCGGTGGTGCAGGCGAGCTCCGCGGGGACCGTGCCGTCGCAGCTCTCCTCCGCATCCAGCACACCATCGCCGCAGCGGGAGCAGGAGGCAGTCTCGAAGGTGCAATCCGAGCCGCAACCGAGCGTGCCGCTCACAAAGCCCAAGCTGCCGCAGGAGCCGCCATTGAGGTCCGTGTTGTCACACACCTCGCTGCCCGTCGCGACGCCGTCGCCGCAGACATCCACCACGGTGCCCACGCAGGCGGTCGTATCGAAGAGGCAGCTGGAGATGCAGCCAAGCGTACCACCCGTAAAGCCGAGCATTTCGCAGGTCGTGCCCCCCAGATCGCTGCCGTCGCAGGTCTCCGAACCATCACGCGTGTCGTTGCCGCAGAGCGTACAGCCCGAGGTGTCGAGCCCGCAGCTGGCGCAGGCCATCGTACCGCCCGCAAACCCCAGCGCCTCGCAGGTTACCCCGCCCAGATTGCTCCCATCGCAGGTCTCGCTGCCGCCGATGGCGCCATCGCCGCACTGGTTGCAGAAGGCCTCGTCGAAGGTGCAGTCTCCGCCGCACAGCAGCGTGCCCGCCGTGTAGCCGCGGCTCACGCAGGTCGCTCCGCCCAGGTCGCCGGCGTCACAAATCTCGGGACCTGTCCGGGTGCCATCGCCGCAAACATCGGTCGGGAGCGTGATGCACTCCGTCGTCACCAGGCCGCTGCAGCTGTCGTCGCATGTCAGGGTCCCGCCGTCGAAGCCCTCGCTCACACAGCTTGCTCCGCCAAGGTCACGGCCGTCACAGACCTCGGCTCCCGTCCGCGTGGCGTCGCCGCAGACATCCTCCGGCACCGCGACACAACTCAAGGTATCGATCTCGTCACAGGCTGCGCTGCAACCAAGGCTGCCGCTCGCAAAGCCCAAGCTCACGCAGGTGGCGCCGCCCACATCGCTGCCGTCACACACCTCGCCGGCCGCAGTATAGGTGGAGTTGTCACCACACGGGTCGGGGCAGTTCTGGGTGCCACCAGCGCTCCCGCCGCACCGCGCACAGTTGGCCCCCGTGCCGGCCGTCGAGGCGCAGCTCGCATAGCCCGGAAGCGTCGCCACGAGCAGCGTCGGGTTGGGGTTGCCGGGCCGCCAAGCGCCCGTCGGGTCGCCAAGCTCTTCGCCATTGGTGTAGCCGTCGCCGTCGGCATCGAGGGCAGCGAGTGCAGGCCCCCAGACAACCGCACCGGCAGCGCCCGAGGCCGTCATGAAGCCCGCATCCACCTGCGCGCCAAAGGAGTTCCGCGCTCCGCCGCCGCCGCTCACATGGCAGGCGAGGCAGTTGGCCTGCGAGCCATTCGGAATCTGGTTCACCCGCGACGAACGCGCCTCAGACGACGAGGCGCCGAGCACCAGACCACAGAGCACAACGAAGCAAGACAGCAGCGAAAGAGAGCGCATCAAAACCTCCTCAAAGAGCGTTCTTGCACTCTGCCACCGCCGCCGCATTGCCGCAAACTTCCCGCGCTCAGACCGCCCGGAACCTGCGACGACTCGCCAGCGCAGCCACTAGGAGCAGCCCCAGCCCTCCAGCACCGCCGCCACCTGCCGCACATCCGCCCGGCTGGGTCACGCTCGTCTCCGCAGGCGAACTGTCATCGCTGCCCTCGGCCCCATCCGACTCGCTCCCCGTGTCTGCGGAGCCCGACGCATCGGCACCCGCATCGGCCGCCTCACGCGAACAGGCCGACGCATCCACCGTACAGGTCGCGCGGCAGCTCACCTCGCCCGAAGCGTAGCCGAGCGAGACACAGCTGTTACCGCCAAGGTCGGCGCCATCGCAGTACTCGCCCGCGCCATCGGCCAAGATGCCGTCACCGCAGATGCTCGGGCAGCGCTGAACCCCCGTCGCCGTGCCACGGCACCGACCGCAGCTCCGCTCCGCCGTCGGAAGCTCCTCACAGGTCGCGAAGCCCGGGAAGGAGAAGGCCGCAGGTGCCGGATCGCCGGGCAGCCAGATACCCTCAGGGTCGCCGAGCTCCTGCCCGTTCGTTGCGCCGTCGCCGTCCGAGTCCAGTGCGGCCAGTTCGGGCCCCCACAACGCATCCGCCGAGCTCAGCGCACCGGCCGCGAGGAAGCCTGCCTCCATCGCCTCACCGAAGGGATTGAGCTGGTCGCCGTTGTGACAGGCGTTGCAGCCAAGTGCGGCGCCCGCCGGCAGCT
>JBIIFW010000356.1:0-3123 GCA_044236985.1 Bradymonadia bacterium
GGCGCTGCTCTTGGCCCGCTGGATGACGGTCTGCAGCGCAACCTCCGCCTCACTGGCGAGGCCCCGCACCGAGGCCCGGAAGCCGAAGTCGAACAACAGCTCGAGGTCGTCCGGCGCGGCCTTCACCTGCTCGCGGAGCGCCTCGAGCGTGCCCTTGCCTGAGAGGTCATCGGTGAGCGCCGTGGCGAACTCCTTTGCCGGCAGGAAGCCGAAGATGCGGTCGATCTCGGTGCCGTCGGCGCGGAGCAGCAGGACGGTCGGATAACCCACCACATGGTAGCGCTCGACGAGCGGGATGCCGGCCTCCGATTCGGCGTCGATGCGCATCGCCACCATCCCATCGGTGATGTTCGCCACCTCCTCCGCGGGGAAGACCTCCGCATCGAGCTTGTGGCAGGGGCCGCACCAGGTTGCGTAGAGGTCGAGGAGGACTGGCTTGCCCTCAGCTTTGGCCTGCGCGAGCGCCGCTTCGAAGGAGCCATCGGTCCAGCGGACGCCGGCGGCGGAGGCGCTGGCGGCAGGCAACAAGAGGAGCGCGACGGGCAGCAGCAGCGCGAGAATGGCTCGCTGCGAGAGACGGATGGGGTTCATGTCGGGCTCAGGGGTTGGTGGCTGCGGAGACCGTTCAGCGCATGGGGTGGTCGAGCCACTCGGGCAGGCCGGCAACGGCGGTGCGGGTGGCCGCGTCGATGGGGAAGGCCCAGGCCTCGTAGAAATTGATGAGGTTGTACCCGGCAGCCCGCGACGACTCGATGACCCAGGTCTGAATGCGGGCATTGTCGTCGTCGGCGGGGCGCTCCGCGGCGGTCATGTTGCGGTAGCGGGTGAAGACCGTGGTGAAGAGCTCCCAGCCGAACCGCTCCTGCAGCTGCAGGTAGGTCTCGAGTGCGGTCCAGACCGACCAGTTCGCAAAGTTGGGTGCGCGGCGCCATGCGGCGACAGTCGAGGCGCGGCTCGCAGCCGTGATGGCGGGGTGGGCCGAGGCGCGCGGAGTGCCGGCCACCTCTTCGGAGAGATAGACCGACCAGAGATTGCAGGTGGTCTCGGTGGTGCCGGGCAGGATCCAGTCGTTCCACTGGTGGTTGTGTCCGAACTCGTGGAAGGGGCCCCACATGCCGTCGGCGGCGCTGCCGCTCACCAGCGCAACCTGGGGCGCCGCGTCGAGGTGGCCCATGACGGGGTAACCGGAGTGGAGGTAGCCGGCGCTGATCTCACGGTCGGCCACGATGCGCTCGGCGCGGAAGGTGGCGCGATCGAAGCCGCCGAGCGTGCCGGCCGCCGTCATCGCGCGGGCCCAGTAGTCCTGCGGCACAGCGGCGTCGGCGACATCGAGCGCGACCGAGGCGGGGATGGTGCCGATCCAGCCAGCGGTCTCAATCTCGGCCCAGGGCGCACCAAGCTGCTGCATCGCCTGCCAGTCGGCGAGCGTGTCGCGGCCACGAACATGGTGGGCCATAGCGACAGCGCCATCGATGGTCACGTTGACCGGCCCGAGCGAGCTGGTGCGCGGGACGGTGATGTATATGGGGCCACCGAAGCCGCTGGCGATGACCGTGATGGGCTCCGCGAGCGGGGCGCTGCGGACGATGCGGGGCATGCGGGGCCAGCTGTCGAGGCCGAAGAGGGTGTCAGTGTGGGCGCCGAGCTGCACGCCGAGGCCGTCGCCGGCGACGTTGGCGGGGATGGTGACGGTGATGCGTTCACCCGGCGCGGCGTAGAGGCCGGTGCTCCGCCAGAGGTCGTCGCCGGCCCCCGAGTAGACGAAGTTCAGCGGGTAGCCGGCGTCATTGCCGTCGATGGTCAGCGTCTTGGAGAGGCGCGGCGCATCCTGTGCGACCGGGCCGGGGAAGTCGCTGCCGGCGGGGTGGGCGACGACCTGGTCGGCGGGCAGATCGAGCGCCTCGCGGAGCTGGACGCGGGCTGCGAGCGCTCGCACCGGCTCGGAGGCCGGCACCACCGGGTCGGCTTCGGTCGGGACAACGGGGCCCTGCGCGTCGGAGAAGGCCTGCGCAGCGACAAAGATGGGCGAGTCTGTGGGAACCCAGGAGACCGCGACGCCCGCAGAGGAGGCTGCGCGGCCGGCATCGGCCGTCGACAGCGAGATCTGGCCCGCATCGACTGCGGCCATCGCGTCGAGCGCGCAGGTGGCCTGGAGCAGGTCGGAGGCGCGGTGGGCGACGAGGTCGTAGGGACCGGAGTCGGCGGTGTCGCCCGTGACGAGGATGCCGGAGGGACGGAGCAGCTTGTTGCCCGGGAAGTTGGTCGCCTCGTCGTCGCGCGACTGCCCCCACCACCAGGCGTGACCGCCGCTGATGAGGCCGCCGCCGGCCTCCACAAAGGAGTGAATGTTGGCGAGATTGGCGGCCGAATACTCTTGGTAGTTGGTGGTCACGAAGACATCGACGCCGTCGAGCGCATCGGCGGCACCGACGACGACCGTGTAGCCTTCGGCCTCGAGCATCGCGGCCGCGCGGTCGTAGCTCCGGTCGAGCGCGATAACGCCTGTCCTTGCGCTCCCTGTTGCAGCCCAAGCAACCGCGTTGCGCACCAGCTGAGCGAGGCCTGGCGAGGCTGCGTCGTCGCGGTTCAAGAGCCCCTCGTGGGCGATCGTGAAGACCCTGCCGGCGCCCTGGAAAGCGGCTGCTGCGATGATGCGCTCTGCGCTGTCGACGATGACGGGAAAGGCGTTTCGGCCGCCAACGACCAGGTAGGAGGGCAGCGCGCCGGAGGTATCGAACGCGGTCACGCCCTCGAGCAGCAGGCCCCGCTCGGCCTCCGCGTCGCAGTCGCAGCGGAAGCCGCCGCCATCGGTCTCGATGCAGGAGGCAATCGCGGCAGCCCCGCACTGCGCAACGGGGTCGGCGCAGGCGGAGACAGGTGCGGTGTCGCTGCCGGTGTCGCCGCTGCCCGTGTCGCTGCCCGTGTCGGCGCTCCCGGCCCCGGTCTCTGACGATGCATCGGTCTCCGTGTCGCTGCCCGTATCGCCCGATGCCGCTGCATCGTCGCCGGTGTCGGCCGCTGCGTCACCCGCCGTATCGGCCTCGATCACGCCGGTAGAGGTGCCACCGTCAGAACCGCAGGCAGCGGTGGTGAGGAGGAGCAGCGAAAGGGAGAACGGCCGAC
>JBIIFW010000357.1:0-3122 GCA_044236985.1 Bradymonadia bacterium
AAATCCCTCCGCCTCCACTCCAGGCCACCCGGTTCTCGCAAGAGGGCCGGGTGGCGGTCGTTTTTGGGGCAGGGTTGCTTGAAGCGGATGTTGAAGAGGCAGCTCCCCGCCCCCTCCGCAATCGTCGGGCCTCGCAGCAACTCCACTTCGGGTTCGACGGTGCCGAAGAACTTGGCGTCGCCCGCGCAGAAGACCGGGGAGAGTTCGGGGACGCCTGCGGTGGCGCAGATGGCGGGGAAGCGGCAGCGGGTGACCGTGAAGGAGAGGCCGGTGGCGCTGATGTCGCCCCAGACCATGTCGGCGTTGACGAACTTGTCGCCGCGTTGGCGGGCGAAGGTTTCGCGCTCCTCGGGGGCGAGGCGTTCGAGGTCCTGCCGGCGGAGCGGGCCAATCTGGCGGCGGAGCTGGGCGCAGGCCGCCTCGATAACCACCTCGCGGGTGACGCGGAGCGCCTCTGCCTGGCCGCGTGAGGCGGTGAGTTCGCGGTAGAGGAGAATCGCGGCGCCGATCTGCGCGCGGCTGTCGCGCTCCTTGGCATCGGCTGGGTCGGGCCAGCCGAGGTAGGGCTCCCCGCGGTTGACGGCTGCCTTCACGCGGGCGCCAACGCGGAGGGCATCGAGCAGCCCAACCTCGCGGAGCAGGACCGGTAGCGAGGCCAGGTCGTCGGCGTTGAAGAAGCGGGAAAACATCTAGGGCAGCGGCAGGTCGGTGGTGCCCGTCGCGGTCGTCTCCTGCACCGTGACCGGCTCGCCCGTGAGGCCGCGGAAGTGGCGGATGGAGCCCGTGAAGTGGTTCACCATCGCGTCGTAGGGGGCGAAGAGGGCCTCGTTCGTGGCGTAGCCGTCGATGGCCCACTGGCCCGAGCCGTCGGGTGCCGCCGAGACCGAGAGCTCGCGCAGGTAGTAGCCCTGCGGGCCCTGCAGCTCGGAGCAGAGGCCGGCAGTGCAGCTCTCGCCGAGGTCGCACCGGTTGGCGCCGTCGCAGGCTAGGCTGGGCGCCAGCTCCCAGCGGATGGCGGAAAAGCCAACCACGCCGGGACCGCCGGAAGGGAGCCCGGTCTGCTGCTGCGCTGCGGAGGCATGCGCGAGCTTCGTGGTGTCGTTCAGCATCGCCTGCTTGGAGTAGCTCAGCGTGTAGTCCACGCTGCCCGCGTCGGGCGGCGCCTGGGTGCCGATGAGGAGCACCTGCACGGTGGCCTCCTGGGCTGCGAAGGCGACGGCCCGGTTGAGGTCGTCGCGGTCGGGGCTGGTGCCAGGCTCGAGCCAGGCCTCCGCCGAGATTGTGGCCTCGTCGTCGCTCGTGCGGTCGGCTGCGACCTCGAGCCGGAGGCCGCGCGAGGTGTAGCCGAGCTCGGGGCTGTAGTCGGCGGGATAGCCAGCCGGCGCCGTGGTGGTGGTGGTGAAGTGGAGGCCGCCGATGAGGGCGGTGACATGGTCGAAGCCGTCGAGGCCGAGCGCGCGGAGCGAGACCTTGCGGCGGAGCTGGCCAGGCGCGCCGGGCTCGATGCGGCCCGTGAGTTCGATCGTTGCGGCTGCAAAGGTGGTGCCGTCGCCGACGATGCGCTGCGCCTGCCAGCGGAGTGCCGGCAGGTCCTCTCCGAAGGCGCCCGTGGTGAAGTCGCCGCCCACGAAGGTGGCGCGCACTGCGGTCGCCGTGCAGGGGTCGTCTACCGCTGCGACGGTGGAGAAGCCGAGCTGCGAGACGCGGTGGTTGGTGCGCTCCCAGCGCCAGGCGAAGGCGTTGGGGATGAGCGCCTCGGTGCAGGGCGTGCCGCGCGGACCAAGCGCGTCGTCGCAGGCCGCCAGCGCGAGCAGCGACACCGCGGCAAGGGCCGTGGCGCGAGCCGGGCTCATCCCTTCTTGCCGCCCGACGGGAAGTTGTCGCGGCCACCGCCGGAAGGGTTGCCGCTCTTGGAAGGAAGATTTGGGACGCTTGGGCGAGAGGGAGCGCTGGGCTTGGACAAGGTCGTCTCCATTGGCGGGGTGGCGGTGTGAGTGTGCATGCGCACTTTGCGTGCGTCAATCAGACTCGTCAGAGCGTTGAACTCGCCGACGGGTAGCCGTCGACCATCACCCTGACGCGAGTGTTTCGGGGAGGGCTACCGATCCAACCTCGGTGCAGGGCGCGAGCCAGGCTCATCCCTTCTTGCCGCCTGACGGCTTGCTGGCCGCTGGCTTGCCGCTCACCGGCTTTGCGCCCGTGGGAATGACCGTGCGTCCGCCGCCCGACTTGCCGGGGAGGTTGGGGGTCGAGGGGCGCGAAGGGCCGAGTGGCTTAGACATGATGGGCTCCAGTGCTGTGGTTGCGGCCACGCTTCACGCCTCGCGCCAACTCTGTCAACCGCAGCGGTCTCAGAGTGTGGTGCTGGCGGTCGGGTAGCCGTCGACCATGAGCCAGAGGCGGAGGCTGGCGGGCAGTGCGACGGGCGGGTGAGGCAACGGGCGGGTGACAATGCGGGTGCTCTCTTGCGAAGGAGCCGCATTGCGAGTCCGATAGCGCTTTCATGGTGGCCCATTTGTGCGCAGGACGAAGATGTTTGGATGGATGATTCGATGCTCTCTACCCATGCTCCTCGTGACCAGCTTCGCTGCCTGCGCGCCCGTTCGGGCAGAGGCGCCGCAGCCCGCACGGACCGCGGAGGTGAAGCGGCCCCGAAATCTGATTCTCTTCATCGGCGACGGCATGGGGCCGCAGCAGATCGGCCTGTTCGAACTGTGGGCCCGCGAGGCTGCCAGTTCGAAGTATGCTGACCGTGTGACCAACTACCGGGCGCTGGCGAATCGCGGCTGGATGGGGCTCTCGCTCCACTCGCCTGCTGGGGCGCTGGTGGTCGACTCGGCCTGTTCTGCGACACAGCTCGCGACGGGTCAGCCGGCGCCCGCAGAGGTGCTCGGCCTCAACACGCGTGGTGACCGTGTGATGACGGTGCTGGAGGCTGCGCGGGCCGCGGGCAAGGCGACAGGGCTCGTCTCCGATACCCGCATCACCCATGCCACGCCGGGTGCCTTTGTGGCGCATGTGCCGCACCGTTCGATGGAGGCGGTGATTGCCGAGCAGGCGGTAGCGTCGGGTGCCGATGTGATGCTGTCGGGCGGAGCGCAGTTCTTCGCGCCGAAGGGTGC
>JBIIFW010000358.1:0-3121 GCA_044236985.1 Bradymonadia bacterium
GCCGACGCGCTATCTCATCAGTGCGTCGGGCGGCTCCAAGAGCGAGCTGACGACGGAGGATTTCCTGCTGTTCGAGCTGGGGCTCCGGCGGCTCGATGAGCGGGCGGCCAAGTCGTCGGCAGAGACCGCCGTGCACGACCTTCTCTACGGCCGCTACGCGCCTGGGGCGATCCTCCATGGTCACCCGCTCTATGCGACGATGGTGGCGCAGCGCTTCGTGGCGGCGGGGCAGGTGACGGTCACGGGCTGGGAGCTCATCAAGGCGATGGGATTTTGGGGCGAAGGCGATGTGCTGACGCTTCCGATCGTGCCGAACCATGGCGACATCCCGACGCTCGCGCAGGCGGTGCTGGAGGCCTCACGTCCCGATGTGGGCGCGGTGCTCGTTGCTGGCCATGGCGTCTATGCCTGGGGTGCCCGGGTGTCTGATGCCATGCGGCACATGGAGGCGGTGGAGTATCTTTGCCAGGTGATCTGGGAGCACCTTCGGCTCGACGGCCACTGGCCCGGCTAAGGTTCGCGGTCGAGGGGGGAGCGAACCTTGTAGCGTGCGGCCCCGGTTCTCGAGAGGCTCGCATCGCGGCGAGCAAAGCGGGGTTCAAAAACGCAAACGGCGCGACCGAGGCCGCGCCGAGCGTGGTGCAACGCTTTGCAGCGCCGCCCGATTACTTGCCCGTGGGAGCAGTCGTCGGGGCGGGGGCAGCAGCAGCGCCCGAGCCAGCGGCGGGGGCAGCAGCAGCGCCCGAGCCCGAGCCAGCAGCAGGAGCGGCCGGGGGAGCAACCGGGGGAGCCTCGACGACCGGCGGAGCGGCCGGGGCGGGGGCAGCAGCCGAACCCGAACCGGGCGCAGCCTCAGGAGCCGGCGCGGGAGCCGCGGGGCAACCGGCGAGCATGGCGGCAGAGGCGAGGACGGCGGCAGACAGCGAGAGACGGAAGAACGACATTGTAGTAACCTCAAGAAGGAAAGTGCCGATTGCTCGGCGGGCTGAAACGGAATTGAGAAGTAGTTGGTACGGGGGCGGCTGTTAGGGGAATAAATCGGGCAGCGCAACAAAAACGGTTCGAACCGATGGTGCGCAGGTCGATTTTTCGACCATTAGCCGACGCGGCGCATCAAATCGGACCAGGTCTGGGCAAATCGATCGGATCGCCACCGGCGCACATCGGCTACGGCGGCGATGTTTGCAGGGCTTGAATCGAGGAGCCTCGCCACATCAAGGAGGACTGTCCGCGAGGCGAGAAAGCCGGGTTCTAGGCCGGTGGCCTCCGCCGTCTCGTTCCGCCACTGCAGGAGCAACTCGAGCCGCCGTTCGCTCTCGCTTCGGCCCTGACCTGCACTACGCGGCGCCGCCGGGGTAGGGGGCGGAAGCTCCGGCGGGTTGTCGAGGAGGAGGGCGAGCCCCTCGTGCTCGGCGTCGAAGATGGCGGGGTCGAGGCCCGAGGAGCGGCGGCGGGTCAGTGCGCTGCTCCCCCTTTCGGCGAGCAGGATGAGCGCCCAAGGCGGCAGCACGCGGGTAACATGGAGGTTGCGCTCGCGGCCCACCCTGTCGCGCCAGCCCCAGAGGGCGGCGAGGCGCTGTGCCGCGGCCTGGTCGAGCTGTCCGAGCCCCTTGAGGTTACGCCAGCCCCATGGGTCGAGGCGCTGCGGCTCCGGCTGATCGGCGTTGAGGGCCGCGCACTCGTCGTCGAAGTCGTCGAGCCAGCCGCTCTCCTCGAGATCGGCCTCCAGATCATACCAGAGGTCGAGCAGGTTGGAGGTGTCTGCTCGGGCGTATCGGAGCTGCTCCTCGCCGAGCGGGCGGGCGGTCCAGTCGGAGCGGCGTACGCTCTTGTCGTGCACAATGTTCAGGCGCGATGCGAGCAGCGGTGCGAGCCCGAAGGCACGCTCGCCGAGGAAGCGGGCGGCGACCTGCGTGTCGATGAGCCGCTTGGGGCCTACGCCGAAGTCCCGCTTGAGGCCTGTGACATCGTTGTGCGAGCCATGAATGACGACCGCGTCGGGGAGCAGGCAGACGAGCTCGATGGCTTCGCAGAGCGCCGGCTTGCTGAGGCGCAGCGGGTCGAAGATAACGTCGTGCTCATCGATGGTCACCTGGATGAGGGCGACGAGCGGAGCGTAGCCACGCTCTCGGTCCTCCTCGATGTCGAGCGCGATGACGGCCCCGTCGAGGCTGTCTGCATGCTCGGCTACCCAGGCACGGAGGTCTTCGTCGCGCTCGAGAAAGCAAAAGGTGCGGTCGATCACGGAAAGTTTCTCTTGAGCGGGACGAGGGTGTTCTAGCGGTGCGGGGTTCGTGCGGCTAGTCTGAAACGCAACGTCGGTCGGAGGCTCCCGAGGGGCCCTTCGAGAGAGCGGCTCGCGCTCGTCGCGGGCGAAGGATGGAGGTTGTTTCCGCCATGGAAGAGCTCGAAGAAGGTTCCATTTTTGCTCGTGCAGATCGCGCGGTCCGGCCCACGCCTGGCAAGGCCTATGCTGAGCTCGCCAATGACGAGGTGCTGGCGCGTATCGCAGCGCGGCGGTCTGAATTCGGCAGCCGTCTGATGATTCTCGGCCACCATTACCAGGTGGACGACGTCATCCGCTTCGCTGACCGGACTGGCGATTCGTACGCACTTGCCAAGGCTGCTGCGGCGGAGCGGGATGCGGAGTTTGTCATCTTCGCCGGCGTCCACTTTATGGCCGAGTCGGCCGACATCCTGACGGGGCCGGGGCAGCAGGTGATTCTGCCCGACCTTCGCGCCGGCTGCACCATGGCAGACATGGCCAACCTCGACGATGTGGAGCTGGCCTGGGACGAGATGGCGGCCTGCACCGCCGACACCATCGTGCCCATCACCTACATCAACAGCGCGGCCAACCTGAAAGACTTCGTCGGCCGTCGCGGCGGCGCGGTCTGCACCTCGTCCAATGCTGCGAAGGTGGTGTCGTGGGCCTTCTCACAGGGCCAGAAGCTGCTCTTTTTCCCCGACCAGCATCTGGGCCGCAACACCTGCTTTGCACTCGGTGTGCCGCTCGACGAGATGATTGTCTGGGACCCCGCGCTGCCCAATGGCGGCCATGATGCGGAGACCGTCGCTCGGGCGCGGGTGCTGCTCTGGAAGGGGCACTGTTCGGTCCATA
>JBIIFW010000359.1:0-3118 GCA_044236985.1 Bradymonadia bacterium
TGCCGCCTGGAAAGATGAGCCGCGGGCGGAGTACGACACGGCGCGGAGCGGGATGTCGAACATGGGCCACGACAGCTGGCTCACGAAGCCGGACGGCAGCGACCTGCTGACGGCGCAGGAGCGGCTCGACCTGATTGCCTACCTGAAGACACTCTAGCCGGAGACCTTGCGGACGCCTTTGCGGGTGAGCCAGTCGATGGCCCGCTCGCGCTGGTCGCCTTGGAGGGCGATGGCGTCGTCTTCGCGGGTGCCGCCGCAGCCAAGCGAGCGCTTCATCTCCGTGACCCAGGCGTCGAGCGCATCGTTGGAGAGGCCGAGGTGGGTGACGAGGGTGACGGTCTTTCCGCCGCGGCCTTTGCGCTCGACTGCGACAACAGCGCGGGCGGGGAGCTTGGGGTCGGCAGCCGGCTTGGTCGCGGGGGCTGCGGCGGGGGCTGCTGCAGGCGCGGCGTCGACGGGACGGAGTGCGGCGAGGGCAGCGAAGGGGTTGGAGAGCGGGGCCTGCGCGGGGGCGTCGGACCAGCCGCCCTTCTTGGAGGTTGCCATGGGGTTACCGCTTGGGAACGGGGACGGGGACGATGGTCTCGATCGGTCCTTCGCGGACGAGGAGCCAGTAGTCGGGCAGGGGGACCATGAGGGGGCCGAGCTTGAAGACCTCCCAGCCGAGGAGGAGGTCGGTGGAGCCTTCGTTGACGGCGACGAGCGGGCAGTAGCCGGGCGCGCCGGGGTCGTACCAGTGGTTGCCCGCGACGCCGTAGTGGAGGAAGTCGGGGCCGGCCCAGCCGCCGGGGAAGCGCTCGTTGGTGCGCTTGAGCAGGTGGTAGTGGCCAAAGGATTTCTCGCGGCCTTTGCTGTCGCGGAGCGGGATGCGGGGGCCGTCGATGCCGTGCTGTTCGAGCTTCACATTCCAGCCGCGAACGAGGTTCAGTTCGGGGTCTGCGTAGAAGGTTTTGCGAAAGGTCTTCCAGAGCAGTTTGTTGACGAAGGCGGGGAGCGACAGGTCGATGCCGAGGTACTGGTTACCTGCGACAGCGGCATGGTTGATGGGATGGGCTTTGGCGACAATCGCCGCGAGCTCCGCCTGAGACATGCTGAGAAGGTCGGACTGGGTGAGCATGCTGCGCCGTAAGAAAAGGTGTGACCGATGGGTGTCGGTCGGTTAGCAGCCAAGGGGCTTGGGTGTCATCATGGATTGGCCTCCTGTGTTGCGGAGAGAGCGTTGGCGCGGAGAGCGGAAGAGCAGCGCAGTGGCGGCGAGGAGCCGCGCGAGGGTGACCTAGTCGAGGCGACGGTCGTGGCGTGGGGCAGCGGTCTGGATGCCGTAGCGGAGTGGTCGGGCGGACGGCTCTACGTGCGTGGTGCGCTGCCGGGCGAGCGGCTCCGTGTTCGCCTGCGTGGCGGTCGCGGACGGTGGCGTGGCGAGGTGGTGTCGTGGGTTCGCCGGTCGCAATCGCGGTGCGAGCCTTCGTGCGCGGTTGCGTCGCGTTGTGGTGGGTGCGACCTTCAGCATATGGCCTACCGGTCGCAGCTGGCGTGGAAGCGGGACGAGGTGATGCGGTCGGTTCGGACGGGGCTTGGCCGGTCGTTTCAGGTGGCGGAGCTGCTTGCGCCCGGTGAGCCGCGCGGTCACCGGACCAAGATTGGGCTGCGCATCGGAGGCGCAACCGGCGCGCTGACGGCGGGGCTGTTTGCGCCTCATACGCGCGAGGTGGTGGCGATCTCGGAGTGCGAGGTGCAGGACGCAGCGGGCACGGCCTTCGCGCTGCGGCTTGTGGCGCTGGCGTCGAAACTGGGGGTTCCGCCCTTCGAGGAGGAGAGCGGTCGCGGTCTGCTGCGGGCGGTGGTGGTTCGGGTTGGTCACGGCACGGGCGAGCTGCAGGTGACCTGGGTGCTATCGGCGCGGTCGCAGCAGTTTGAGCCTGCGCTGACGGCGGCTGCGCTGGAGGCCGGAGCGCTCTCTGTCGCGCTGAACTTTCATGCCGAGGATGGCAAGCAGCTTGCGGGCTCTCGTCTGGTTCACGCGGGCGGCGCGGCGCGCATCCGTGCGGAGGTCTGCGGGCAGTCCTATCTGGTTTCTGCGGGCGCCTTCTTTCAGACCTCGAAGTTTGGTGCAGAGGCGCTGTCGAAGCAGGTGCGGGCGTGGGCCGGGAGCGCGCCGCAGGGCAGGTTGCTCGACCTCTATTCGGGCCTTGGCTTCTTTGGGTTGCCGCTGGCGTCGCGCTTTCGCGAGGTGGTGGCGATGGAGGAGAGCCATGCCGCAACGGAGGATGGGGTTGCGAGCGCGGCCGGGTCGGGCGTTCGGAACATCTCGTTTCGCGAGGGCCGCGTGGAATCGTCGTTGCGCGCCTTTCTGCGGAGCGGCGAACAGGCCACGACGGTCATTGCCGACCCGCCGCGGAGTGGGCTGTCGGCCGAGGTTGCCGAGATGCTGACGAGCGAACTTGCGCCTGAGCGGCTGGTCTACGTTTCGTGTGATCTCGATGCGTTGTCCCGCGATGTGGCGACGCTTACGCAGGGCGGGATGCAGTTGGAAGAGGTGCAACCGGTGGAGATGTTCCCGATGACAAAGCATGTGGAGACGGTTGCCCTGTTTCGTCCAAACCCCGTGCTGGCGATGGCGCGGCGCATGGGTGGTCGCCGATGAGCGGCGAGGTTCCCTACGGTCTGACAGCTGCGGCTGCAGGAGCGACGATCGCCGTGTCGGTGGCGCTGGTGACCATCGCGCACCGGCTGGGGAGCGGCTACCCGCAGGCCTTCAGGCTGATGCGCGGCGCCGTCTCACTGGTGCTCACCTTGCTCGGCTTCTTCGCCCTGTTTCACTGGTGGGACATTGCGAAGGACGGTTATGTGACGCGCGAGGTGGACAGACTGGCGATGGTGCTGGCGGGCATCGCGATGGGCCATTTTGTGGGCGACCTGTTGCTGATGATCTTCGCCGCGCGGCGTGGGCTGGACTCGACGCGCAAGGACCTTGTCGCGCATCACATCACGGGGCTCTTGGCATCGGCGCTGGTGCTCTTCTACCCCATCGCGGCGCCGCTCTTTCTCATCATGTTCACCACCGAGATGATGCCGATGACGACCGGGATCGTGTCGTGGGCCGAGCTGGCGGGGAACC
>JBIIFW010000361.1:0-3093 GCA_044236985.1 Bradymonadia bacterium
CGACCGCAGCGTCGGCGCGGAGCGGCGTTGTCGAGGCAACGGGACCTGGCGGCGCAACCGGGCTCGGCGCGGGGGGGAAGGCTCTCAGGCTGGTGCTGCTCCGCCGCTCCTGCCCGCTCTCCTGCAGGCCGTGCAACAGGCTGCTGAAGGGTGGCGCCGTGGCGCTCGAGGGCCTCGGGTTCACCCCACTGCTGAAGGTCGGGAGCGAACTTGAAGAGCGCTGCGGTGGTCGAGGCGGCAGCGGTGCGCCAGGTCGCGGCAGGGGCGGCGGCGCTACGGGGAGCGATCCGGAGCTCTCGCTCCCCGGGAACGGGAAGCGGCTGGTTGGTCGAGGCCTGCTCGGCGCCTCGCCGCCGCCTGCCGGTCGCACAAGGAAGTCGGCGCGGCAGTTCGGGCATCGCATCTTCGCGCCAGGCTCGGCCATGAGCGCATCCGGCGCCTCCACAGATTCGAGACAGGCTGGACAGAGGAGTTGCATCGGAGGCCGGGCAGAGGGCAAAGACCCCGTTAGGTCAAGGCTGCGCAGGCCTCAAGTTATCGCGCCTGTGCCAAAATGTAGACGGTTCGCGCCGCTTGACAGCCGAACCAAGGTGGGAGAGGAAACAGTTGGTTTCAAGCTCCATGACCAGACCTGTCGAGGCAGGCTGAGAACAAGAACGGCTTGACGGTGTGCTGTGTCCCTGCGGGCACGGCCTGCATGAGCTGTTCCCTCAGGTGCACATGAAGTTGATCAAGCGTTACAGCAACCGCAAACTCTACGACACTGAGCGCAGCTCCTATGTGACGCTCGAAGAGATCTCGCAGATGGTGCGAGATGGCTCCGAGCTCCGCATCGTCGACAACAAGTCGGGCGAAGACATCACCTCGGTGACGCTCGCACAGATCGTCTTTGAGCAGGAAAAGAAGGACAAGCGGACCCTGCCGATGCAGGCCCTTCGCGACATGATCCGCTCGCCCTCCGACTTCATCTCCCGCCTCAGCCGCGATGTCACCGACATCCGCGAAGATGCCATGTCGCAGGTCGAGAAGGTCAAGCGGACTGCCGCCCAGCAGCAGGCCGAGGTCGTGGCGCCCGTCCGTGAGTTCTTCGACTCCATCCCCCGCGCGCTCGAAGAGGTCCAGGCCCGCATCGACCTCCGCATCGGCGAGAGCTTCGAACAGCTCAAGCACCTGCCCGAGACCGTCGACCAGGTGAAGCGTCTCAAGGCCGAGGTCGCCCGACTCCAGAAGAAGCTCTCCGACGCAGACCGCCGCGCCAAGAACGACCGCGCGGAGTTCGACATCCAGCTCCGCCGGCTCGACCTCCGGCTGAAGGCCCTCGAGACCAAGCCCAAGTAGGCAATTGCACGCAGCCGCCCGCTTCAGAGCGCGGCGGCGGACTGCCTAGAAGTCGGCGCCGATGCTCACCGACTGGCTCGTCACGGTATCCGAGAACTGCGACTGGTAGGTCAGGTCGAGCATCGCCCACTGAAAGCGGGCACCGACCACGGCCACCGGCCGAACCTCGGTATCGAGCGAGAAACTGACCTCGGGCTGGTTTCTGAGCGCCTCGCTGTCGCTCGCCACCGCAGGCCGCGCATCGCCCGGCGTGGTGTCGATGAGGCGCGAGGCCGAGAAGGGCAGGACCACACCATACCCGCCGAACGGGGTGAGGTTCACCACCGAGCCGATGCCGATGGGCAGCGAGGTCAGCGCGTCGATCTGCAGGTTGGTCAGCACCAGGTCGGAGCTGCCGAGCAGCGTGTTCACGCCGCCGTGGATGGCGAGATCGGGGAGCGGCCAGAAGATGTCTTCGTGGAGCGACCACTTGCCCTCCACGCCAACGGCCATGAGGTCGCTGTCGTCTAGCAGCGTGAGGACGGTGCCCACCTCGAAGCTGAAGGGCAGCCCCTTGCGCACATGAATCTGGGTGGTCCCCATCGATGCTTCGGGCTTGCCGGTCTTGTGGGCCAGAACCCAGGGGTTCTCCGCGCCGTCGGTCTTCACGTCGAAGTCGTTGAAGCTGCGATCAATCTGGAAGACGAAGCCGGCGACACCGGGCGAATCGGCCGGTGCGACCCCCTTGATCGTCATCACCTCACCGAGCTGGCCGGCGAAGGAGCGGAAGGCCTTGTCCTTGGTCGAGGTACGCAGGCAGTTCTTGTTCGGGCCCGGCTCATCGCAGGTGCCGAACCGCTGCAGCGTGAAGTTGTTCGATGCCTGCGCCGCCACAGGCAGCAGGAGCAGTACCGCGCCCGCCAGCAGTCGGCCGAGCAGAGGGCCGTAGGTTCGCTGGGTGAGGTGGGCGCGCATAGCAGGCTCTCCGGGACGGGTTGAGTGGCCGATTGCTACCAAGCCGCGGCGAGATGCGTCAAGCAAAGGGCTACGATTCGTCTTCATACTGCCCGCGCAGCCGGTCGAGCACGCCGGCATCTTCCAGCGTGGTCGTGTCGCCGCGCGTCTCCCGCTTGGCGGCCACATCCTGCAGCAGCCGTCGCATGATTTTGCCCGACCGTGTCTTGGGCAGCGCATCGGTGAAGGTGAGGTCGTCCGGCCGGGCCAGCGCCCCAATCTCCGACGCCACATGTCGGCGCAGCTCGTCGGCCAGCTCGGGTGACCGCGGCACCGAGGCCAGAAGCGTCACGAAGGCAGCGATTGCCTGCCCCTTGAGGTCATCCGGCCGCCCCACAACCGCCGCCTCGGCCACCGCGGGATGCGACACCAGCGCCGACTCAATCTCCGCCGTCCCGAGCCGGTGGCCCGCAACGTTGATGACATCGTCGATCCGCCCCATGATCCAGATGTAGCCCCGCTCGTCGCGACGGACGCCGTCGCCCGCAAAGTAGAGCCCCGGGATCTGCGACCAGTAGGCCGCCTTGAACCGCTCGTCGTCGCCCCAGATGGTTCGGATCATCGAGGGCCACGGCTTGCGGATGACCAGGAAACCGCCCTCGCCGAGCGGCCGGCTGTTGCCCTCCATGTCTACGACATCGGCCATGATGCCAGGCAGCGGCAGCGTCGCCGTCCCCGGCACCAGCGGGGTCGCGCCCGGTAGCGGGCTGATCATGATCGAGCCCGTCTCGGTCTGCCACCAGGTGTCGACGATCGGGCAGC
>JBIIFW010000410.1:0-2756 GCA_044236985.1 Bradymonadia bacterium
GGTTGCGGGGTTGAAGGTGCCAGCACCCTTCTCCACATCGTAGGGCTGCTGGATGACGCATCCGCGCTCCGCCCAGTAGGACTGCAAGGTGAGAATCAGGTCTTGAAAGTACATGTGGGCTGCCCTGTGGGGAGAAGCGTTCGGGCCTGCCTGATGCAGAGGCAGGAGCGTCGCGCGCTCTTACACCAAACGGCCGACTTTGGAAGCGGAAGGGGCTCCATGACAGCGACGCCGAGGAGGAGGAAGCGCCTCGTGTGGCATCGCCGTGGCAGCCTCAAACCGCGGCGGAGCGGCTTTGTTCCCGGCAGGTAAGGGCAGGTGCGTCGCGGCTAAGCGAGCACTTCGCTGACGACCGAGTCGGTTTCGCCGGCGTCGTAGCCGAAGGAGGGCAGGCTAAGGCCCATGCCCTGCGCCATGGTAAGCGCAATTTTGGAGACGTTCTCGCCGCTGCCGGAGCGGTAGTGCTGCCCCGGCTTGAGGTAGCCGCCCATCTTGCCAGCGAGCAGGACAGGGTACTCGTCGATGCTGTGATTACGCCCCTGCGAGACGTCGGAGGTGGCGAGGATGCCGGTGTGGTCGAGCAGCGTGCCATCGCCCTCGTCAACGGCCGCGAGCCGCTGCACGAATGTAGCAAAGTCGCCCATGATGCTCTTGACGATCATGTTGACGGTCGGCTGATCACCCGGCTCGTCGTGGGTGAGCGAGTGGTGGCCGGCTGCTGCGCCCGGGTAGAGGATGCCGTTGACAGGGGAACTGTACCAGAGGCTCAGGACGCGGGTCTGGTCGCAGGCGAGCGACATCGCCGCCATGTCGGCCATGACAGCGGTGAGCTCTGACATCTGCGGCCGGCCGTCGATGGGCAGGTACTCGCCCGGCTCCTGCGGCCTTGCGCAGGCAGCGAGGTTGGGCGGGTCTTCCAGCAGCCGGGCGACGCGGAGTTCGAGGTCACGCACCGAGGTGAAGTGCTGGTCGAGCCGAACCTTGTCAGCGGTCCCGACGCGGTTCTGCAGGCGGCGCACATCATCGCTCACCGCGTCGAGGACGCTGCGGCGGAGCGAGAGGGTCGGGTCAATGATCGGCTCTTCGCCCGGTGCCCGGAAGGAGCCGCCGAAGAGCCGCTCGAATAGGACGCGGGGGTTGGATTCGGCCGGGTTCACTGTCGTCGGCGAGACGTGCGAGAGGCCGCGTGCGCCCTCTTCGACTGCAATCTCGAGGGAGCGGAAGATGGTGTTCCCGCCGACCTCGTTCGCGATGATCTGATCGATTGTCGGGCCGGGCATCACCATGCTGGTGCCGTCCTGCCTGAGCGGGCCACCGGCGAGAAAGCCGGCGGGGCCGGAGGAATGTGCGCCGATGTTGGGGGCCTTGACCGCCATGCCGGAGACGACGGTCACATGCTCGCGGATGGAGGCGAGGGGCTGGAGCTGCTCAGAAAGCGTGTAGTCGGTGCCGGTGTCGGTCGGGACCCAGCGGTCCGGTAGCATTCCGTTGCCCCAGAAGAAGAGGACGAAGCGGCGCGGAAAGGCGTCTGTTCCTGCCGCGCGGGCCTGCGCCGGATTCGCCATGAACTCGAGCCAGGGCAGACCAACGCCAACGGCGGCACCGCCAAGGATGCCGCGCAGGAACCGGCGACGGGATGGATGGACTGGCTGCATGGTTGGCTCTCGGGGCCGGGCTAGCGGCGGAGGGTCAGCGGGCGATGAAGGCGTCGATGCCCTTGAGTTCAAGGACCGCCGAGACGTAAGTGCACTTGTTGTCGGGGCCCGGTCGCAGGTCTGCGATGTTCGGCAGCAGGGGGACGATGATACGAGACTCACTCTCGGCGTAGGTGCGCGCAATATCAGAGATTTCCTCTACGCTGACGCCACAGCCGAGGTAGCCCTCCCAGGTGCCGTCCTCCTGGAACTGGAGTTCAAAGGTCATGTCGACGACGTTGATAGCGAAGGCCTCGGCCAAGAGCTCGAGGTCGAGGTGATACTCCTCCGTGGAGAGGCGGAGTCGCCCGTCAACGATCCTGACATTCTCTGCCACGACGACGGGTGCGTCGGGGCGGACCTCAAAGGTCTGACCGGCCTGCATGACGCCGGTGGTTCCCATGATGGGCTTCTCGTTGTAGCCGCGGAAGAGACGGAGCGTGACGTCGTCGTCGTTCCACGGGTCGTCGAGGCCATCGAACTCGACGACGAAGGCGAGTTTTCCGTCGTTGACCGCGGCCTTGATGAGCCCTTCGACCGGCACGCCTGCGAGGTCGTAGACCGAGGCCCAGACCGCACCGAGCTGGTTGTCGATGCCGGTGGCGCCATCCGGCGAGGTGAAGTCCTTCTTGCCGCAGGCTTCACGGTCGGTTGCGTTGCTCACGCGGCCGTCGAGGTCGAAGCCCGGGGCGATGGAGGAGGAGACCGAGCCTGCAACCCGAATCTGACGGACCACGACGGCCGGTCTGGCAGTCAGCTCACCGAAGGCGACACCGCTGGAGGCCGAGCCTTCGAAGGCATCGCCGGCGGAGGGGGCCGCTTCTGCGGGAGCGTCATCCGCACAGCCTGAGAGCGCCGCGCTGGCGGCAAAGAGGAGGGACAGGGTGAGGGTCTTCATGCCACGACCTCGCTTACAATGGAGTTAACCTCGCCTTCGCCAACACCAAAGGAGGGCAGGTTCACACCCATACCCTGCGCCATGGTGTAGGAGATCTTGGCCACATTGTCGGCGCTGTTCGATCGGTAGTGGATGCCCGGCTTGAGGTAGCCACCCATCTTGCC
>JBIIFW010000362.1:0-3079 GCA_044236985.1 Bradymonadia bacterium
GCCCGAAGCTGAACACCAGCCCCAACCGCCACCAGCGCGCCTCGACCGACACCAGGTTCTCCAGCGCCACCACCGCGATCGACAGCGCAATCAGCGGCTCCACCACCGAGGCCGGCAGCGCCACCGCCCCCGTGACCGCAAGCGCCAGCGTGATCGAGTGGGCCACCGTGAAGGCCGTCGCCTGCAACACCGCCGGCCGCCACCGCAGCGACAGCAGCGCCAGCGCCAGCACAAACAGGATGTGATCCAGCCCCAGCGGAACAATGTGCAGCACCCCCTGCCAGAGGTACCGCAGCCCAGTCCGCGCCCCGCTCTCCTCCTCCACCGACACCGCGATCGGCTCAGGCGTCCTGCCCGGCGCCACCGGCACCCGGTCCATCACCTGCACCTCGTCCACCCAGGCGCTAAGCGCCACCGTGCCGAGCATCTCGCTCGTCCGGAGGCCCAGCCCACCCTGCCCCGCTGGCACCGTCGCACGGAGCACCACCTCCGCCTCGCTCTCGGCGGCCGGCGCCACTTCTGGCAGCGTCACCGTCACCGGTAACTGCCGCCCGCTAAAGTAGAGCAGCACCGCGCGCGACAGGCCGCCCTCCGCCTCTACCCGCAGCCCTGCCCGCTCCGCTGTCTCTGCCCCAAAGAGCGCCTCGAACTGCGCCTCGGTCAGGTCGCCCGGCTCGCTCCCCGTCAGGAGCCGACGCAGATCGAGCCGCAGCGTCAGCGTCGCTTCGCCCGCCTTCGCCACCCGGAGCTCCGCCTTGGAGAAGGAGAGCGCATGCGCCCACGCCCCCGCGGGCAGCAAACAGAGCGCCAACAGCAGCGCTGCGATGAGTCGGAAGAAGCGAGCCACCGTCACAGCCTCCTCAGAAGCCGAAGTTCTCCCGCTTCAGCTCCCGGCCCATCAGATCGGCCAGCGCCTGTTGCGGGGTCTTCCGCTCATAAATGACCTGATAGACCGCCTCACAAATCGGCATGTCGACCTTCATCTTGAGCGCAAGGTCGTGCACCGACTGCGCCGTCTTCACACCCTCTGCAACAGCGCTCATCGAGCCCAGGATCTCCTCAATCGTCTTCCCCTGGCCCAGCTGGATGCCCACCGTCCGGTTGCGCGACAGCTCACCCGTGCAGGTCAGCACCAGGTCGCCCATGCCCGACAGGCCCGCTAGCGTAATCGGGTTCGCGCCACGCACCACCGCCACCCGCGACATCTCTGCAAGACCACGCGTGATGATGCCCGCCCGCGAGTTGTGCCCAAACCCCATGCCGTCCGAGATGCCCGCCGCGATCGCGACCACATTCTTCAGCGAACCGCCAATCTCCATGCCCACCACATCGGTCGACCGGTAGACGCGGAACCAGCTGTGGTTGAACACCTGCTGCACCTGCTTCGCCAGCGTCTCCGAGTAGGCCGCCACCGCCACCGCCGTCGGGTGATGCAGCGCAACCTCCTTGGCGAAGCTCGGCCCCGAGAGGAAGGCCAGATAGGGGTGGAACTTGATCGGAAGCACCTCCTCCAGCACCTCGTTCATGGTCATGAGCGAGTCGTTCTCGATCCCCTTCGTCGCGCTCACGATCGGCGTGTGCTCCGGCAGGAAGGGGGCCGCCTGACGCATCACCATCCGGGTCACATGCGACGGCGTTACCGTCAGGATCAGGTCTTTGCCCGCACAGGCCTCCTCCATGCTCCCCGTCGCCCGGATGTTCGGCGGCAGGGTGATCCCCTTGAGGAAGGTCTCGTTCTCGTGCCGCTCATTGATGCCCGAAACCACATCAGCCTCGAAGGCCCACATGGTCACATCGTAACCCTTGTCTGCCAGCAGCATCGCCAGCGCGGTGCCCCAGGCGCCCGCTCCAATCACACCAATCTTCAACTGCTTCGTCTCCACTCGGCCTCCACAATCTTCTTCTCTACGATGACACACCAAACAGGCCGGCCATCCGACCGCTCGTGTGCGCGGGACGCGCCCTGCCCTGCGACCAGGTCCGCAGCGCTTTGATCTCGTTCTCATACATCGCATAAAGCGGCACAAGTTGTTTGGCCGCCACCTGCAAGTCGCGCTGCGTCATCTCGCGGCGCTCCGCAAAGGCCCGGTAGAGTCCGGCCACCACCACCTGCTCCAGCTCCGCGCCCGAGTAGTGCTCCGTCTGGGCCGCCAGCTCCTCGCAACCAAAGGCCGCCGGCTCCCGCCCACGGCTCCGCAGGTGCAGCGCCAGGATCTCCGCCCGCGAGCCCCTATCCGGCAGATCGACAAAGAAGACCTCGTCGAGCCGGCCCCGCCGCAACAGCTCCGGCGGCAGCGCCTCCACACGGTTCGCCGTCGCCACAAAAAAGACCGCCGACCGCCGCTCCGCCAGCCAGGTGAGCAGCGTTCCCAGCGTGCGCGCCGTCGCGCCGCCCTCGTCCAGCCCCTTCTCCAGCTCGTCCACCCAGAGCACGCAGGGCGACATCGCCTCTGCGGTCGCCAGTGTGCGCTGCAGCGTCCGCTCCGCGCCCGCCGCGCTCCCGATCATCAGCCCCAGATCGAGCCGCAGCAGCGGCAGCCCCCAGAAACCCGCCACCGCCTTGGCCGCCAGCGACTTGCCGCAACCCTGCACGCCCACCAGCAGCAGCCCGCGCGGAGCCGGCAGCCCAAACCGCTGCGCCTCTGCGCCAAAGGCCTCGCGCCGCTCGCGGAGCCAGCCCTTGAGTTCGCCCAGCCCGCCAACAGAGTCCAGCGACAGCCGCAGATCACAGAACTCCAGCGCCTCGTCGCCCCGCAGCAGCCGGCGCTTCTCGCCCACCACCTGCTCCTCCGCGTCGCTCGACCGCCCACGCGCTGCATCGAGCTCCTCGACCACCCGCGCCCGCTCGAAGGCCCGCTGCGCCTCGCGCCGCGTCAGCCCCACCGCAGCAGCCCCCAGCCGCTCCAAGCGAGCGCCATCACCAAAGACGCTACGCGCCACCGCCTCGAGCTCCTGCCGGCCAGGCAGCGGCTGCACCAGCACCGTCACATCTCGCTCCAGCTCGCGCGGGACCACCGGCTCTGCGCTCACAAAAATCACCGTCGTCTTCGTCGCCGACAGCACCGGCTCCAGCAGTCGC
>JBIIFW010000363.1:0-3078 GCA_044236985.1 Bradymonadia bacterium
CTCGGCGCTCTACATCGTCGGCTGCGCCATCACGACCTCCTGCCACTTCGTCTTCCAGAAGCGGCTCGTCGCAAAATACGGCAGCTGGAAGTTCACCGTCTGGAACTTCCTCCCCGCCACCGTCGCGCTGCTCCCCTTCGCTCCCGGCCTCTTCGAAGAGGCCCAGCAGGCCTCCTGGGAGACCTGGGGCGCCCTCATCTACCTCGGCGCGCTGCCGGGCGCCCTTGGCTACGCGCTCTGGAGCTACGCCATCTCCAAACTGGGCCCCACCACCTGCGCCACGCTGCTCTACTTCGCTCCGCTGGTGGCCTTCACCTCCGGCTGGATCGTCTACGATGAGCCGCCCAGCGCGATGGCCATCAAGGGAGGCGGCCTGACGCTGCTGGGCGTGATGCTGGTAAACTATGCGCGCGGCCAGGCCGCAAAGCAGGCGGCGGCAGCATGAGCGACCGCATCCACATCATCGGCGGCGGCCTCGCAGGCCTCTCCTGCGGCGTGGAGCTGCTCCGCGCCGGCCGCTCCGTCACGCTGCTCGACAGGGGCAGGGCAGGGCGCGGCGCATCGTGGGCCGCCGCCGGCATGCTCGCCCCCCGATTCGAGGCCGACTTCGACGACGTGGAGATGATCCGCCTCCTCGTCGAGAGCCAGCGCCGCTGGGCCGACTACGCAGACAGCCTCCACCCCGACGGCCGCGCCGCCGTGGACTACGACGACACCGGCACCCTCTTCGTCGCCCTCGACCGCGACGACGAAGAGGTCGCACGCCGCTGGTACGACTTCGCTCGCCAGTACGACCTGCCCGTAGAGCGGCTCGACCGCGACGCCCTCCTCGAGCGCGAACCCCTCCTCTCCGCCCGCGCCCGCATGGCCGTGGTCTGCGCAGGCGACCACCAGCTCGACAACCGCAAGCTCGTCGAGCTCCTCCGCGCCACCTTCCTGACCCTTGGCGGCGAGCTCCGCGAAGAGACCGCCGTCGCCTCGGTCGAGGTCGCCTCCGGCGCTGTCCGCAGCCTCACGCTCGCCAGCGGCGAATGCATCGTGACCGCCAACCTCCTCCTCGCCTCCGGCGCCTGGACCCGCACCATCGACGGCCTCGCGCCACACCGCCCCACCATCCGCCCCGTCAAGGGCCAGGCGCTCGCCCTCCGCCCACGCCCCGGCGAGGAGCTGCCCCGCGCCGTCCTCCGCAGCACCGAGGTCTATCTCGCACCCAAGCGCGACCGCCTCATCGTCGGCGGCACCATGGAGGAGATGGGCTTCGACGCCCGCGTCACCTCGGAGGCCGTCTGCGAGCTCCTCCGCGCTGCCTACGAGCTCGTCCCCTCCACCTACGAACTCGAGCTCGCCGAGAGCTGGGCCGGCTTCCGCCCCGCCTCCACCAGCGGCCGCCCCATCCTCGGCCCCTCCCCCATCGAGGGCCTCTCCTTCGCGCTCGGCCACCACCGCCACGGCGTGCTGCTGCTCCCCATCACCGTCGCCACCCTCACCGCCCATCACCTCGGTCGCCCCATCCCCGAGGTGGCCCGACCCTTCCTCGCCACCCACCCCACTCCATGAAGCTCACCCTCAACGGCGCAGATCGCGAGCTCCCCGCCGGCGCCACCCTCACCGATCTTCTCCTCCTCGCCGGCCTGCCGCCCGACCGCACCGGCGTCGCCGTCGCCCGCAACGGCGAGGTGGTGCGCCGCGCCGCCTGGCCCGCCACCACCCTTGCAGAGGGCGACCGCATCGAGCTCGTCTCCGCCACACAGGGCGGCTGATTCGGCCTGCAGGTTGCCCCCGCTCCCGCCATCGAATAACCCGCACCTCCACACCCGATGACCGCCGGAGCCACCATGGAGAGAAAGCCCCTCACGCTGGAGGAGATCCCGCAGGGATTGCGCCGCAACGTCGAGGCCGCCTCGCCTCCGCCGATGCGCATGATGGCCGCCCGCGGCCTCGTTCCCGCGCCGCCGAACGAGCTCGTCGTCCTCCTCTACCAGCTCACCTTCGACGCCGAGCCACCCATCGCCAAGGCCGCCCGCGACACCCTCGCAGGCATGCCCCAGGCCGTCCTCCTCGGCCTCGTCTCCGGCCCCCTCCCGACCCTCGTCCTCGACCTCATCGCAGAGCTCTTCAAGCACAACGATGGGCTCCTCGAAAAGCTCCTCTTCAACCCCAAAACCGGTGACGAGACCTTCGCCACCGTCGCCGAGGTCTGCAGCGAGTCGATCACCGAGCTGATCGCCTCCAACGAGGTCCGACTCCTCCGCCATCCACCCATCATCGAGGGTCTCTTCCTCAACCCTGCCGCCCGCATGTCGACCGTCGACCGGGTCACCGATCTCGGACGCCGCCACAAGCTCAAGTTCGAGCGCGTCTATGTGCTCGAACAGCTCGTCTCCGATGTGCGTACGGCGCAGGAACTCGACCCCAAACTGGCCGCTCCCGCCGACGATGCCGCCTTCAAGAAGCTCCTCGACCGCTCGCTCTCAGAGGAGGCTGCCGAGAACGCCATGCTCGCCAACCTCTCCGAGGATGAGGTCGTCGAGGTCCGAACCCGCCAGAACGAGGCCGTCGACGAGGGTAAGTCCTCCAACAACCGGCAGGCCGAGATCGGCAACATGAGCATCTCCCAAAAGGTCCGGACTGCCACCCTCGGCAGCAAGTCGGACCGCGACTATCTCGTCCGCGACAACAACCGGCTCGTCCACATGGCCGCCGTCACCTCCCCCAAGGTGCAGCCCTCCGACATCATGGCCTGGAGCGGCAACAAGGCGCTCCCCGAAAACATCATTATGTACATCGGCACCAACGGAAAATACCGCCGCAACTACAAAATCCTGGTCAACATCGTGAACAACCCCAAGGCCCCGTTACGACTCACCAGCGGTCTCATCAACACCCTGAGCAAGGCCGACCTCGCCAAGGTGCAGAAGAACCGCAACCTTGCCCCCACCATCCAGCGGCTTGCAAAGAGCCTCGGCGAGCAGCGCGCCAAGGGAAGGGGCTGAGATGTCCAGACAGGTGACCCTCATCGTCCTCGACTCCGTTGGAATCGGCGAGGCCGCCGATGCCGCGGCCTTCGGAGACACCGGC
>JBIIFW010000364.1:0-3077 GCA_044236985.1 Bradymonadia bacterium
TGCAGGAGTCATTCCTCTTGCTGTGGAGTCGCCGATGAAGCCTTGGTCCTTTGCCCTCGCTCTCCTTGTCCTCCTCTCCGTCGCGGGCGCCATCACCCCGCCAGGCGCCGTTGCCGCCAGCGCGGCCGCCATCAGCGCCGGAGACACCGCCTGGATGCTCATGGCCTCCGCCATGGTCCTCCTCATGACCCCGGGACTCTCCTTCTTCTACGGCGGCATGGTCCGCCCGAAGAACGTCATCTCGACCATGCTCCAGAGCTTCATCGCCATGGCCATCGTCGCCATCCTCTGGGTCGCCGTCGGCTTCTCGCTCGCCTTCGGCGATAGCCTCGGCGGCGAGGGCACCGGCCTCATCGGTAACCCCACCACCTTCGCCTTCTTCCGCGACGTCGGCGGCACCCCCAACCCCGCCTTCGCGGGGACCATCCCCTTCGCCCTCTTCGCCCTCTTCCAGATGAAGTTCGCCGTCATCACCCCGGCGCTCGTCACCGGCTCCTTCGCCGAGCGGGTCAAGTTCTCCAGCTACCTCCTCTTCATGATTCTCTTCTCGCTCCTGGTCTACGCTCCCGTCTGCCACTGGACCTGGCACCCCAACGGCTTCCTCCGCCAGTGGGGCGTGCTCGACTTCGCCGGCGGCACCGTCGTCCACATGTCGGCCGGCGTTGCCGCGGTCGCTGGCGCCATCGCCCTCGGAAAGCGCAAGGACTACGCCAAGGGCCAGAGCCACCCACCCGCCAACATCCCCTACGTGCTCATCGGCACCGGCCTCCTCTGGTTCGGCTGGTTCGGCTTCAATGCGGGTAGCGCGCTCGCCGCCAACGACCTCGCCGTCTCGGCCTTCCTCACCACCAACACCGCCGCCGCCGCCGCCGCCCTCGCCTGGGTTTTCTTCGACGCCGTCCGCGGCCGCCGCATCAGCGCGCTCGGCGCCAGCATCGGCGCGGTCGTCGGCCTCGTAGCCGTCACCCCTGCCGCCGGCTTCGTCTCTGTGGGCAGCGCCATGGCCATCGGAACCATCGCCGCCATCGCCTGCAACGCCATCGCCCACTGGCGCAGCAACTCTGCGCTCGACGACACCCTCGACGTCTTCCCCTGCCACGGTGTGGGCGGCATGGTCGGCATGTTGGCTACTGCGGTCTTCGCCACCAAGGCGGTCAACGGTGCGGGCGCCGACGGCCTGCTGCTCGGCAACACCAAGCTGTTCCTCATGCACCTGCTCGCGCTGGTCGTCGTCTCGACCTACGTCTTCGTTGTCTCCTATGCCATCTTCAAGCTGGTCGACCTCATCAACCCCATGCGGGTCACGGCCGACGACGAAGAGGAGGGCCTCGACCGCAGCCAGCACGGCGAGACCATCTTCGCCTCAGAGGCCTCACTGGGCCTCGCCGGCGGCGAGTAACGACAGCGCAAGGCTGCTGGCTCTGCGCTAGCTCTGGGGCGGCTTGCTGATCCGCTCGGCCCGGGCAGCACGCTCTGCGGCCTTCTCTTCCGCCTGAGCGATGAGCTGGCATTTGAGCCGCTCGAGGTCATCCGGCAGCGGCACCTCAAACCGGACATCGTCGGTCGTCACGGGGTGGCGGAAGCCCAGTTTGAAGGCGTGCAGCGCGAGCCGCGGTGCGCGAGGCATGGGCCTGCCATAGAGCTTGTCGGCGAGCACCGGGTGGCCCTCCTCCGACATGTGGATGCGGATCTGGTGCTGCCGGCCCGTCTCAAGTTTGAGCTCGACCAGGCTCGCCATGCCGAAGGACTGCGATCGGACGAGGTGGGTCACCGCCTCCTTGCCATCCTCTTCTTCGTTGGCGCCTCGGATGCCGTCGCCCCGATCGCGCGCAATCACCGAGACAATCTTGCGCGGCTTGTTGGGCACGTTGCCGGCCACAAAAGCGAGGTAGCCGCGCTCCATGCGGTGCAGCGACACCAGCGTGATAAGGTAGGAGCGCACACGCTCGCTCCGCGCCACGAGGATGAGGCCGGAGGTATCTTCGTCCAGACGGTGAACGCGGTGCACCTCACCGAGCCGTTGACGGGCCCAGCCGAGAAGCTCGGGCTCGCCGCGGCGACCGGGCGCAGCGACGGAGAGCATGCCCGACGGCTTCATGATGACCGCCAGGTGGTCATCGGAGAAGACGATGTGGGGCTCTGAGCCGGGGCGCGTCTTGGGCGCGCTCATGTTGAGCTTCACCCTCGGCCCCTCGACCAACCGGACAGGATCTCCCACGGGGATACCGCGGTAGAAAACTTTGCCGGAGGACAACGCCCGCTTGGCGTCTGCGGCGGAGAGCCCGCCCGCCACCAAGTGGTCGAGGAGTCGAATCATGAGCTGTCTTCTGTTCTTACTTTCCGGTCGGAGCGGCGGGGGCCGGAGCAGCGGCGCCCGAACCCGAACCTGCGCCCGAGCCCGAAGCCTCAGCAGCGGGGGCCGGAGCAGCCTTCGCGCCAATCGCCGCGAGGACCTGCGCCGAGTCGGCCAGCGACCAGATATCGCTGATCTTGCCCTCCTTGAGGACATACCAGTTGGTGATCTGCTGCTTGACCGTCGCGCCGGTCGGGGCGATGTCGCCAACCTTGCCGGTGTGCTTGCCCTCGAAGGTCACGCGGGCGGCAACCGTGTTGCCCTGGTAGATGACGTCGTCGATCGTGATCTTCACGTCCGAGAAGGCGTCGTAGTAGGGGGTAAGGGCAGCCTTGACCGCCGCGCCACCCTGCGTCTTCTCGATGTTGTGATAGACAACATTCTCGGTCCAGTAGTCCGAAACGGCCTTGTCGAGGTTGCGGGCCTCAACGACCTCCTTCGAGTACTTCTCGTACCAGGCGCGGGCGTCGAACTCGGCCTTGGGGGCCTCGGCGGGCGGCGCGGGGGGCTGGCAACCGGCGCTGAGCGCGGAGATGCCGAGGACAGCAGCGGTCAGAAGCGAGAACGAGAAACGAGCAGTCGAACGATGCATACAGAAGGCTCCGGTGAGGGGAGGGTACAGGCGAAAAAGAGGAAGATAGGAGTGCGTGGGGTGAAGTCGACGAGCCAAGCCAACGGAGTCGGAGAAGATAGGCTCTCAATGAGGACGGTGGAATCTTACTTC
>JBIIFW010000422.1:0-2654 GCA_044236985.1 Bradymonadia bacterium
CCGGATGCCCTACCGGTTCGGACCATGGTGGCTGCGGGCCTCCGATACGCTGCGGGCGGGCTGGGGCATGTGCACGACCAAGAGCAACCTCCAGGTTGCCCTCTGCCGCGCTGCGGGCCTCGAGGCCGGATTCGCAGAGTTTATGGGGCCGTCCGACCTGCTCGTGCCGCTGCTGCCTCGCCATTCGCGCCGCAAACTCCGACCGAAGATGCGACACATCGTAGCCGCCGTGCGACTGGAGGGCCGGTGGCATGTTGCGGATAGCTCCTACCCGGATGCGGTCATCGAGGAGTTTGCCAAGACCTTCCCCGTGATTGGCACGCTTCTGCCGGCGCAGCTCGAGGTTGGCGCCCCGTTTCACCCCATCGCAACCGTAACCGGGCTCGACCCGTTCGCTGTTGAGGTGGTGGAGCACATCAATGATTCCATGGCGCGGCGCAGCAGCCACGACGTGGATACGCTCGAGGTGATGAACCTCCTGCTGGATCGCCTGCAGGGCCTGATCGTCGAAGAGCCGCGTCCGCTGGCGCGTGCACGTGCACTCGCCGACATCGCCCCGGTCGAGGCCTTCGGTGCGGCACTCGGCGCCTCTTCTCTCCTCGCCCACGACCTTTTTGAGCGCATTCAGGAGCCTGCATGAGACCATTCGACTGGGACTTCTCCGCACCGCGGAGCGCCGCGATCGGCGACCACGATGTGCCCATTGTCTCGGAGCATCTGAAGGGTCGGAGGATCGCGCTGCTGGTATGCGGTGGCATCGCAGCCATGAAGACCCCTGCACTTGCCCGCGCGCTGCGCCGGCGAGGTGCCGATGTAACCGCCTTCTGCAGCAGCGAGGCGCTCCACTACGTGGGTCGCGAGGCGCTGGAGTGGTCGACCTGCAACCCGCTGGTGACGCAACTCACCTGGCGGGCGGAGCACCTCTCGGACGGCACACCGTTCGATGCCTATCTGGTCGCCCCCGCCACCTACAACACCATCGGAAAGGCGGCGGCCGGAATTGCTGACGGCGTTGTGACGGCCGCGCTCGCCTCGGCCTTTGGCAAGATGCAGGCCGGCCGAACCGCGGTGCTCTTCGCTCCGACGATGCACGGGACCATGCACCATGCGCTGCTTGAGCAGAACTGCCGCACGCTCGCGGCGCTCGGCGCACGCTTCGTGACGCCGCGCGATGCCTACGGAAAGCACAACCTGCCGGACGAGGAGGTGCTCGTTGCTGCCGTCTGCCGCGCCCTCTCGACCAGTCCGCTCCGCGGTCGCACCGCGCTGGTGACCGCAGGCCCCACACCGGTGCCGATTGATGGCGTTCGGCGCATCCTCAACCGCTTTCGCGGACGGCTCGGCGCCGCCGTTCACGAGGAGCTCCTGCTTCGCGGTGCAGACTCCACGCTACTGCTGGGCGATGGCGCCTGGCGGCCCGCGAGCTGGCTGCCCGTGGAGGTTGCGCGCACCTACGACGAGTACAAGGCGGCCGTGCTCGCCCACGCGGCGAAGCAGCCGGAGATCGGCATCTTTTCTGCGGGCGTCGCTGACTATCGGCCGAAGCAGGCCGCGGCGGGGAAGATTCCGAGCGGCCAGGCCGAGCTGCAGCTGACGTTGGAGCCGACCGAGAAGGTCATCGACCTGGCGGCCGCGGCGGCGCCCGGCATGTATGTGGTCTCCTTCAAGTACCAGGAGGGCATTTCGCACGAGGCGCTCCTAGACATCGCCCGCAACCGGCTTGACCGTTACCCCGTGGTGGTCGCGAACCGTGGCGAGGAAAGCGCAGGGCGGGCACAGACCGCCTACATCGTGACGCGTGACTCCACGACCCGCGTGGAGGGCAAAGGCGCAATTGCGGCGGCGATTGCCGACCAGCTGGAGGCCCGCTTTTCGGACGCCGACGCAGCGCCCCGCTGACACAGGGTCTGCACCTGTGCCCAGGGCTGAGCAGTGACGGTGAAGGTGGCCGCTGCAGCGTGACAGGCCACCGGCGCAGCCGCTAGGGCGATGTTGCTCCGTCCACGGTACATCATGCCGGCTCACTCCCCGGTTGCCGATTTTGAGGTGGTCAACGCCTCCCGACGCTGCTGCGCCTGCGCCCTGCAGCCGCAGCGAGAAAGCGAGCCGTAGCCCTGCGCTCATGCGATGCGGTCGCTCCGGCCGCGGCGCTCTATCGCCTCAGAAGTCGTCAGGCTGGCAGGACTTCAGGTTGCCACGC
Organism: Bradymonadia bacterium; assembly: GCA_044236985.1. Taxonomy (GTDB): domain Bacteria; phylum Myxococcota_A; class Bradymonadia; order REDH01; family REDH01; genus CAIWGR01. Next base: position 2,201 of record JBIIFW010000422.1, read on the forward strand.
GAGATGCCGCGGCAGCCTTCGTTCTCTGCGCAGTCTTCATCCCTATCGCAGAGCGGGAGGCACCTGTTGGTATCGCCTGTCGCCTGGGCGTCGCTGCCCGAGAGATTCGTGCAGACCGCGCCGTCTACACAGTCCGACGTTTGACCCTGCTCCTGACAGGCGCCGTTGACCGGAATGGGTTCATCGTCACAGCCGAGGAGCGTTGAAAGAAGCAGGCTCTGGACAGCGAGAACAAGGACTTTGGACCGCATGACAACCTCCGCTTGAACCGGTTACACCTTTCGCCTGTTTTGAAGGTAGGCCTCCGATGGGGAGACGGTCAACTGGCGCGTCATCGCCGCCCGGCCCTCACCTTCGCCGCGCGAACTCCGTGGGCAGCTGCTTGCCGCGCGTGGCGAGCGTGCGGACCACCTGCAGGTCGAAGACCCGCTGGATGGCGTCGCCCACCGCGGGG
>JBIIFW010000365.1:0-3065 GCA_044236985.1 Bradymonadia bacterium
TCCCCTGCTGTCGCAGCATCATCGTCATCGCCGTCGCGAAGTATTCGCAGTGACCGGCCCGCCACTCGAAGAGGAACGAGTCGAGCACATTCTCGCCCTTCTCCGCCTCCTCCATCTCCAGCGTGTAGCGCCGTGTCTCGAGCTCCCGCTCCAGCGCGCGGGCGTAGTCAGCAGGGTCCGGCGAACGCCTGCGAAGTTCATCCGTAAGCGCAACCGTGCGCGCAGACAGTGTCCCCTCCGGAACAGCGGAATACTGCGCTGCCAGCGTCCACCAGCTGTCGGACCAGCCGCCCGCAGCGCTCGTATCTTCGAGCGACAACTGATGCAGCCGCGCATGCCTCACAAGCTCGATTGCAGCGGGTGTCGGAGGAGGCACGGGGAGGCTGCCCGCGAGCTCATTCCAGCGCCGCAGATAGTCACGCACCGCCACATCGCGCGCCTCCCGCTGACGCGGCAGCGATGCCGCCTCCGGAGACTGCGCAAACGCCGCCATGCCGGCAGTCAGGTGGGCGATATCGGTCACGCCTGCCGCCCAGCGCAGCCCCGTCGCAACCTCCTGACCCGGCGGTAGCGGCCGGTAGCGGGCAAGATAGCGAACCCCCAGCTCTTTGCGCGCCTCGTAGACCACCTGCCCGGAGCTGTCTGCCACCAGCCGCCGCCCCATCACCGAGTCCGGGATATCGGCACTGTTGAGCGTCAGCTCGATCCCCGACATCTGCCCCGGCGCAAAGAGCACCCGCGACGGCATCGGCTCCAGATAGACCTCCACCGCCTTGGTCCCCGCCACGGTCTCCGGCCAACCACCCTGCGACCCGATGCCATAGCCCTGGTCGAAGCGCAGCACCTCACGCGGAGCATTGTGGTCGTCGCGCCAGGCTCGGCCATCGTACTCGTTCAGCGAAAGCCCCCGCCAGTGCATGCCCGCAACCTCGCCCTCGGCGGGCGGCGTCGGGAACTTCACCCGCATGACAATCTCTTGGTTGTCGCCGATGCTGCCACCCTCACCGAGCTCCACCTTGTCGCCGAACCCGGCGGTCGCCACGCCGCGCCGACTCTGCTTCGCAAAGAAGCCAAAGCCGAGCCGAGGAAAAACGAAGAAGAAGGTGGCCGCACCAGCAAAGACCAGCGTTGCAAGACCCAGCGTCACCCACAGGACCGGTCGCTCGAGTCGCAGCCCGCGCCCCTCTGGCAAACGGTTGCGGTCCGTCTCCTCCACCAGATGCTGCACAACCAATGAGGGCGTGGTCGCAAACACATAGAGCGCGAAGAGCACGCCGTAGGAGAGGTTCTCGTTGAGCGCCGCCCCCGAGGTCATCACCAGCAGGCTCAACGCCATGCTCTGCGTGTAGTCCTTGTGAGCCTCCCGCTGGAACAGCTTGCTCACCTGCAGGAAGAGCACGAAGTTCATCGCGCTGATAAGGAAGAACTCCTTCCAGACGAAGACATCGGCGAGCGAGAAGGCAAAGCAGGCCAGCGTTGCAACCGTCCAGGCCAGCCGCCACCGCTCGAGCGTGATGCGCGGCGGCTCCCAGAACCAGCTCACCGCAAGCCCCGCGTAGAAGAGCACCAGCACCACCACGTTCATCTCGCCCGACAGGTGCAGCGTCCCGAAGGCGATGAGGTTCATCGCATAGACCAGCAGTTTGCGGAGTTGGAGCGTCGTCATGCTGCCTCCACCGGCACCACCCGCTCAAACTGCCCCAGAACCGACGCAGGCGTCCATGCAGGCGCAACGAGCAGCCGGCTCCCACGCCGCGACAGCTCCATCTGCAGCGGCGCCTCGCCACGCACCGCCTCCAGCATCGCCAGATGGCGCAGACAGGCCAGCAGGTGGCCCGGGCCGCCGCCCTCCGTCACACCGCCCGAGAGCGTGTGCAGCGAGAACTGCTTGTTCGATCGCACATACTGCGCGCAGAGCGACGCCGTCACCTCCACCGCCTGCTCAAAGGCCTGCTCCGCCTCCACCGCAACCTTGCCCTCGGGCAGATGGTTGTAGAAGTGGATCGCCACCGCGTCGGCATCTTCCCGCTCGTGCAGCCGTGTCACCAGCGCATTCTTGCGGGCCGAGACCTTCCAGTGAATCTGGCGCGGGTCGTCGCCCTCGCGGTAGGCGCGGAGCCCCAGAAAGTCGCCGCCACGCCCCTCCGCCTGCCGCATCAGATCGCCCTGCGTCTGCGTCCCCTCGCCAATCGCGGGAAGCTGCGCGGTGATGGCCGGAAAGACGAGCAACTCATGACCGCCGAACACCGGCAGCGACTTCTCAAAAAAGCCGAACGGGAAGCGGGTCGTCAGGTCATACCCATCGAACCGGTAGATGCCCCGACGCGGAAACCGATACCGCGCCACAGCAACGCTACTCGCCTCAGCGGCGACCCGGATCGCGAGCGCGCGCGGGCTCCCCGGATCACCCTCCGCCTCCCGCTCCTTCGCGCCCCGCGGTGGCTCGCTCGGCAGCCCCAGCGCGCGGCGCCGTCGCCCGCGGCTCTCCCGCTCCTCATGCTCCACCACAACCAGACCATACGAGGCCAGGAAGGCCTTCCGGTTTGTCAGTGTGTAGGTGAGCGAGCTCTCCGCACCCGCGTAGAGATCACCCGAACCGAGCCGGGCCACCTCCACCTTCTGCAAGACCCACTCGCTCAAGATGCCGCTCACGATGATGAGCCCCAGCATCATGCCCAGCAGCAGAAAAAGCAGGTTGTTGCTCGTGTTCACCGCGCCGAAACCGACCATGATCGTCATGCCCACAAACCACTTCCCCTCGCGGGTAAAGGTGAGTTTTCGCGGCGCGCGCATCAGTTTGCGAAGGCGAGTGGCCATGGTTCAACCCTGCTGCGTGGAGCGGCCGCTAGAGCGGCACTTCGACGCGTGACACCAACTCCGCAATCACCGCTTCGGCCGCAGCGCGGCTCGAACCAACCACCGACTCACCAGTCCCCATCGAGACCCGGTGGGACAGCACAGGACCGCACAGCTCCTTGATGTCCGAAGGCAGCACATGGCTGCGCCCTGCCACCAGCGCCGCCGCCTTCGAGGCCCTCGTCAGCGCAAGCGCACCGCGCGTCGAC
>JBIIFW010000366.1:0-3062 GCA_044236985.1 Bradymonadia bacterium
AAGGACGCTGCTGCGGAAGGCCTCGATGAAGCCGCCACCGACAGAGAGCAGCGTAACGAAGGCGGCGAGGCCGACGGCGACAGAGGCGATGGCGAGCCAGGTGGGCGCGGCGAGCAGGGTGCCACGCGTGGATTGCACATGCCGGAGCGCGATCAGGCGGTGGAAGTAGGACACGAAGAGCTCCCGCGTCGGTTGCACCGGCGCCTTGAACTCGGCTAGGAACGGCCGAGCTGCGAGCGTGAGGCTAGCCTATCGAGGGGCGGTTTCCAATCGAGCAGCGCAGGTCGCCGGAACGCAGGTGGTGAGCATGCCAAATCGGAGCAGTTGGGCAGTCTTCGGGGTGGCGCTTTGGTTGGCGGGATGCGCCTCTACGACGAGCGATTCGCCGGAGCGCGGGTGCGTGAGTTCCGCGCAGTGCGAGGCGCCGCTCGTCTGCGTGGAGGGTGGCTGCGTGGCGACGGCCTGCGAGACCGATCGGGATTGTCCGTCGGGTACGGGCTGCGCTGCCGGCGCGTGCGCGGTGGGCGGCGGGAGCGGGGAGGCGAGCGGTGACGCGGGCTCGGATGCCACCGACACCGGGACGGATACCGAGACAGATACGGCAGAGAGCGACGCAGGTTCCGGTGCCGCCGACACGTCGGAGGATGGCAGCGGAAGCGGGGCAACCATCCCGCTCGACTATGTGACGACGCCGGCCGACGGCGCGGTGGGTGTGGCGCTCGATGCGCAGGTGCTGATCGACTTCAACCAGCCGATGAACGAGATCCGGTTCACGCCGACGACGGTGCGTGTGACGGACTACGCAGGCGCCATTTTGGAGCGGCAGCTCTTCTACGATGCGGCGACCGATACGCTGGTGCTTTCTGGGACCGAGACGGCGCCGCTGTTCAAGCCGAGCACCCCTTACGAGGTGCGGCTGTCGGACCGGTTGCAGGCACTGGACGGGCAGATGCTGGAGACGCCGCGCACCTTCGGGTTTGCGACCGCGGCGGCGCCGTCGGCCTTCTATGCGGAGCTGGCGGAGGCCTACGCGCCGGTGCTCTATCAGGAGGTCAAGACGGCGGCGGTCGACCTGCCGACCACGGTGGATCTTGATGGCGACGCCAACGCGGCGAACAACTTCGTGAACAGCAACGGGACCAACCGGGCTGCGGTCTATTGGACGGTCACAGAGTCGCGGAGCCACTACTTCGTGGGCTACTGGCTCTATTATCCGCGCGTGCAGCTCAACCCCACGGCGGTGGCGGAGCACGACTGGGTCTTCGCGCAGGTCATTGTGGGCAAGAGCGTGGACCGGCTGGGCTACTTCGTGGCGCTGTCGACCATCTATCATGAGGTATACTCGCTGTTTGCTGCGGAGGCTTCGCTCTACCCGGCCGGAACGAGCGTGGGCAACGGCGCATCGACGGTGGATGGGCGGCTGAACACACTCGAAGGCGGCCGCCGCCCGAGCCTGTTTGTGGAGTCGGGCCGGCATGGTGTCTGCCTGCCGAATGCCGGCGTGTCTGCGTCGGCCTGCTCGCCTGCATCGGGCGCAACGGCGCCCTTCAGCGCGGGCACGACCGGTGTGGTTGCTCGCGCGGGAGCCACCGGTCAGCGACTGGGCGACGGGCCGCCGTCGGCGCTCACCTATGCGCTCATACCTGCTGTGGAGGCGCTCTGGGCGCGTCGGGCATCGATTGCAGCAGACGGTCTCTTTGGCGGCCGAGACAGCTACGCGGCGCCCGTCGCTGGCGGGACGACGCGGCCGGGCGATGGGACGAGCATTCCGACGGCGCTCTCGAGTTCAAACGCGGGCGGAAGCTTCGGCGAGATGCCCTTTATCCTGTCGCACACACGCGAACTTTCGGAGTCGGGGCAGTGGGTGCTCGACCCGGCGCTCGTCTTTTCGACGGAGCTGACGCTCGCGCCGACAATCGACACGAACCTCTGCTTCGGCCCCTTCTTCGGCCTCGACGTGCGGGGCATCGACGGCAGCTGCAGCCCGCCGAACTGAATCAGCGGCAGGTGTGTGCAGGAGCGAGGTCGGAGCGGAGTCCCGAGCCCTCGCTGCCCGAGCCTTCGAAGGGGAGCAGGACAGAGGCGGGCGCCTGGCGCGAGGGTCCGGGCGTCTCACCGACCCGCTCCGGCGGCCGCTCCCAGCCGGCAGGGATGCAGCCGGGCGCCACGAGCGGTTCTGCCCGCTTCACGAGCGGGGCGGCGCTACCACAGGCGCAGCAGAGGGGTAGGAGCGCGGCGACAAGGTAGGGGCGCATCAGCTCTCCTCTGCCAACTTTGCGAGGCGGGAGCGCTCGATGAGCCAGACCACGCCTGCGGAGATGAAGTAGAGGAGGACGAGGGGGCCCGCGATGAGGAGCTGGGTGAAGATGTCGGGCGACGGGAAGAGGGCGCCGATGATGAAGGCGCCGACAACAGCGTAGCGCCAGTGTTTGATGAGTGAGGTGAACTTTACCAGGCCGATCATGGCCAGGAAGGAGATGAAGACCGGGGTCTCGAAGACCAGCCCCATGAGGAGCATCGAGGCAGCGGCGAAGGAGAAGTACTCCTCCATCATGATCATCGGGACGAGGTTGTCTGCGGCAACGCCCAGCAGCATCTCGACCGCGGTGGTGAGGAGCACGTAGCGGGCGAAAAGGATTCCGGCGCCGAAGCAGAGGAGCGTGGAGAGGATGAAGGGCAGGACGAGCTGCCGTTCACGCTTGTAGAGGCCCGGCGCGATGAAGAGCCAAGCTTGGAAGAGGAGCCAGGGTACAGAGGCGAGGCCGCCTACGATCAGCGAAACTTTGAAATAGACGACGAAGGCCTCGGCGAGGCCGCGGTAGGCGAGCGTGCCGGCGTTGGGGAGCTTGGCGGCGACGGTGGCGTCGACGTAGGGCTCCATGATCCAGGCAAAAAGCTGTTCGTGGAAGAACCAGGCCACGCCCACGCAGAGGGCCGCGCCGATGAGCCCATGCTTGAGCCGCTGCTGAAGTTCGAGGAGGTGCTCAAGCAGCGAGCTCTGGACGGAGCGGGCCGGTTCGGCGGTCATGCCTCACCTTCCTTGTCGGAGCCGCCCGAGGGGC
>JBIIFW010000367.1:0-3060 GCA_044236985.1 Bradymonadia bacterium
AGGGAATAATCCCGACAGCCCGGCAAACTGACGCGGCGCGTCACCCTGTTTGCGCCCCCTGCGTTGTGACAATCTCTGGCAACGGCACCGTCGGAGCCGCCAACTTTGTCACAACGCGCCGCGTTAGTTTCGGCGCCCACACCGAGCCAAAAACGGCCCGACCCGCCGGCTTGCGCTCGGCGGGTCGGGCGAATGCAGAGCCGTTCGGCTAGCGGACGTCGAGGATTCCCGTGCCGTAACCTGACGTGCCGTAGCCATCTACCGTGATGCAGTAGAGGGTTCCGCCCGTCACCGCATAGGTAAACGACGACTGGAAGTTGTTGCTGCTGTTGATGTCGTCATTGGCGGCCAGCACTGTGGTGCAGGTGAGGACGCCCGTCGCCGCATTGAAGGTCGCAGCGCGCAGACCAAGCAGGGTGTCAAAGCTGCTCCCCCGCGTCTGGAAGGTCCGCGTGGCAGAGAAGGGTGCCTGCCAAAGATAGGTGGTGTCGGGGCCGACTGACGGGTTGCCGGAGCCCTGGGTGTTCCAATAGCTGGTGTTGCCCGAGGCGGTGACGGTGCGTGCGATGTAGTTCGTGCCGGAGGTGCCGGTGTTTTGCGAGTCGCTCGCGCCAATCCAGACGGCGGTGCCGTTGTTGTTCTGGTTGCCGTTGAAGGTGGCCTGCTTGAAGACATCGAGGTTGTAGCTCACGTCGCCGTCGAAGGCGGCCACAACGATGCGGTACTTGGTGCCCGAAACCGCCGTGAAGGGGAGAATCGAGGAGTACTTTGCAGATCCTGATGCGCTCTGGCTGGCGTAGGGGTTGTCGTCGTTGCAGCCGATCTCGCCGCCGACCGTGCCGGCCGAAGTGACGCTGTAGACAGCGATGGCCGTGTCGGTGCCATAGGTGGTGCTGGCGTTGTAGCCGGCCTGGTTGGCCGTGGAGGCGACGAACACGCCGCTCGAGGGAGCGGTCCAGTCGTAGGCGATATCGTTGCGGCCGCCGAGGGCCGTGCAGCTCATGCTGTAGTCGTTGGCCTGGCTGCCGGTGTTCTGGGCGCCCGAGACGCCGTTTCCGCCAATCGCCGTGCTGCTGTTGAGCTGCACATCGAGCGGCACCGTCCGGCCTATTGCGCCGACCGTCGGCTTGGCGCAGGTGACTCCCAAGGCATCCACGCCTCCGCCGCTCCGTATGCGGAGCTGCGAGGCGACCTCGTTGCCGGGGCAGATGTCGGAGTAGAAGGTGCCCTGCTGGTAGCCCCAGACGCCAAGGCTCCGCTCGGTGCCGCGCACGATGGTGTTGCCGCTCACCGAGAGGGTGGCGCAGAGTGGCTGGATGGCGCGCACCTGCCCGTCGGCCTTGGTGTTGATGCCCACCAGGTGCTCGCCGGCATTGCAATCGGCGATGACGAAGGCGCCGCCCGAGCCGCCGCAGCAGCCCGTTTCATCGTAGGTGAGGTTGCCCGTGTTCAGGTTGACGCTGTAGGGCTCGGTCGCGGCGGCCGTGCTCTGGAAGGTGGGGCGGCAGCGGGGGCTGACCCGGTCGAGGCCGTTGCCGCTGCCCGAGTAGTTGATGCGCAGCCCCATGAGGGTCTCGCGCTCGTTGCAGCTGAGGTTGAAGGGTCCGCTGCCACCCGTGCCGCCCCGCAGGGGAAGGTAGCTTCCCGCGTTCTGCGAGACCTGTGTGGCGTTGGCCTGCAAGACCGGCTCGACGCAGGCAAAGGAGGCGGCGTCGATGAGGGTGCCTGCCCGATAGCGGAGGCCGTTGATGATGCCCGTGCCGATGCAGCGGTCGGTGAAGCCCGTGCCGCCGTTTCCTACCCGATTGGCGAGGGTGGTGGTCCCGCCCACGGAGACCGTGGTTCCGCTCACCGTGTAGGGGGCGCAGACGGCCGCGGCTCCGTCGATAAGAGCGCCGGCGCGCAGGTTGATGCCTACCAGCGCCGAACCGGCCGCGCAGTCGTCGCGGTAGATGGTGCCGGAGTTGCTGCCGTTCGAGACGAGGTCCGTCGGCGAGGCGCCGAAGGAGAGGCCATAGGTGTAGGGGTAGGTCGCCGTGTTGGTGGTGGCGGAGATCGCGGCGCACCGGAGGCCGATCCGGCTGAGCGTACTGCTCCCCCGCGTATAGAGGCCGACCGCCACCTGACCTTCGGGGCACCAGGTCTCGGCGTAGGTGCCGCCAGAGCCATTGCCACGCAGGGTGCTGTAGGTGTTGAGCCCCAGCCGGAGTGCCGGCCGGCTGTTGTTCTCGGCTGACCACTCGCAGAAGCTCTCGTTCAGCTCGGTCGTGCAGCCCACATCGTCCCACTTGTACTTGCCTGCCCCGGCGCCGCTGCCGTAGAGTTGCATGCACATGCCCGAGTTGTTCGGCTCGCCCGTGTTCCAGTTTGCAAACCCAAAGCGGTTGTCACCCTCCGAGGTGGTGGAGCGGCTGTAGGCGTTGATGGTCAGACGGCCGTTGCCCGCCCAGCGCCACTTCCAGTTGTCTCCGCCCTGCATCTGGATGCCGCCGATGTAGCCGCCGCCGAAGTTGTTGGTGGCTGCATTGGTGGAGGCGTTGTCGGTGAGCCAGGTGTTCTCGGATTCGCTGTCGACGCTGGCGAGGTCCATGCCGGTCTGCGCCTGGCACTTGCGGCGATGAACGGTCTGGGTGCGAGCACCGGTCGCGGTGTTGGTGATTTTGCAGAACATGTAGCCGCGGTTGCTCGTGCTGTTGAACTGGCCCGCGCAGCCTGAGGGGCAGGTGCCGGCGGGGTCGCCCGTGGCGCCCGTGAGGTTGTTGACGCCGTCGCAGATTTCGCCGGCGCCGGGGCCAATATACTGGGTGTTGTCGTTGGTCTCGGTCGCATTGGAGGCGAAGTACATCGCAGCGGTGCAGGTCTGGCCTGCAGGGGCGTTGCCTGTCGAGGTGGTGCCGTAGCCGTCGTTGTCGTTGTCAACGTAGCAGGCGTAGGCGCCGTCGCAGTTCTGGTCGATGTCGTCGGTCGGGCTGTCGGTAGCGCCGGGGTTGATGGCTGCGTCGGTGCCGGCGCAGTCGCCCGAGGAAAGGGCGCCGTTGGGCGCCGCGCCGCAGCCGGTGG
>JBIIFW010000368.1:0-3051 GCA_044236985.1 Bradymonadia bacterium
GAACGAGGTCGCGTAGCGCATCAGGTCCGCCATGTTCGACGCCTTGATCTTGCCCGCCATGAAGGCCTTCTCCGCCTTCTCCTTGCCCATCACGATGTCGATGAAGGTGTCGCCCGTCGCGAAGTTGATGACGCAGGTCGGGGTCCCCACCTTGCCCTTCGCCGTCTTCACCGACCCACCGCCGATCTCCACCGAGTATTCGCCGATGCCCTTGATGTCGAAGAGCAGGTTGGCCGTCCAGCCGGCGCCCTTCTCGGGGAGGAAGGCCTCGCTCATCCGCGAAAAGACCTCGTCGGTCACTGCGCTCGGGCTCGGCGCCGCAGCCGCAGCGGGTGCAGCCGCTGCAACGGGGGCCGGCGCTGCAGCAGGCGCCGTCATCCGGGCCGCAATCTCCTTCGCTCCCTTCGTCATGTCGAACGAGGTCGCGTAGCGCATCAGGTCCGCCATGTTCGACGCCTTGATCTTGCCCGCCATGAAGGCCTTTTCCGCCTTCTCCTTGCCCATCACGATGTCGATGAAGGTATCGCCCGTCGCGAAGTTGATGACACAGGTCGGCTCGCCAACCTTGCCCTTCGCCGTCGTCACCGAGCCGCCCGAAATCGCGACCGAGTATTCGCCAATGCCCTTGATGTCGAAGAGCAGATTGGCCGTCCAGCCGGCACCCTTCTCAGGCAGGAAGGCCTCCGCCATGCGCGAGAAGACCTCGTCCGTCACCGAACTCGCGCTTGGCGCAGCTGCAGCGGGAGCCGCAGCGGCAACGGGGGCCGGTGCAGCAGCAGTCGCAGCCATCCGGGCCGCAATCTCCTTCGCTCCCTTCGTCATGTCGAACGAGGTCGCGTAGCGCATCAGGTCCGCCATGTTCGACGCCTTGATCTTGCCCGCCATGAAGGCCTTCTCCGCCTTCTCCTTGCCCATCACGATGTCGATGAAGGTGTCGCCCGACGCGAAGTTGATCACGCAGGTCGGCTCGCCAACCTTGCCCTTCGCCGTCGTCACAGAGCCGCCCGAAATCGCGACCGAGTATTCGCCGATGCCCTTGATGTCGAAGAGCAGGTTGGCCGTCCAGCCAGCGCCCTTCTCCGGCAAGAAGGCCTCCGCCATGCGCGAGAAGACCTCGTCGGTCACCTGCTGCGGCGTCACCGGCGCAGCAGCCGCGGGAGCCGCAGCCGGAGCCGGCGCGGCACCCACCGAGAGCGCCTCAATCTCGGGAAGCCGGCGCGCAATCTCCTGCGCCGTCCAGTGGCCATCATCACGCTGCGCGCCGGGCGTGAGCAACATCTTGTACTCGATGATCTCCGCGCCGTGGCAGCCGAAGGTCCGGCCGGTCACCTCAGCAGCGAGGTCGCTCGCGAGGAAGACCACCATCGGCGAGACATACTCCGGCTTCTGGTCGTCGGCGACGATGTCGATGTCCTCGGTCATCCGCGTCTTGGCGATGGGCGCGATGCAGTTCGCACGCACGCCCGACCGACCGATCTCCATGGCGAGCACGTTCGTGAACGACCAGATGCCAGCCTTCGCAGCCGCATAGTTCGACTGACCGTAGTTGCCCTTGAGGCCGGCAATCGAGGTCGTGTTGATGATGCTGCCGTTGCCGCTCTCCATGAGCGCGGGCAGGCAGGCTCGGGTCACCAGCATCGTGCCGGTGAGGTGCACCGCGATGACCGCGTCCCACTGCTCCTGCGTCATCTTCACAAAGGTCTTGTCGCGCAGGATGCCCGCGTTGTTGACCAGAATGTCGATGCGTCCGAAGGCATCGAGAGCGCTCTTGGCGATGCCCGCTGCGCCCTCTTGCGTCGCCACATTGTTGAAGTCGGCCACGGCCTTGCCGCCCGCCGCACGGATCTCCTCCGCCACCATCTCAGCCGCAGCCGAGCTCGTGCCCACGCCGTCGCGCGTGCCGCCAAGGTCGTTGATGACCAGCAGGGCGCCTTCGCGCGCAAGCTGCAGCGCGTGGCTCCGACCGAGGCCGCCGCCGGCACCCGTTACGATCGCTACCTTTCCATCCAGCAATCCCATGTTCTCTCTCCGAAGTTCTGTGTGTGTTGAAGGCTACTGAGGCTTGCGATCGATGATGGTCGCGACGCCCTGGCCGAAGCCGATGCAGAGCGTGGCAAGGCCATACCGGAGGTCGCGCTTCTCGAGCTCGTTGAGCAGCGTGCCGATGATGCGAACGCCCGAGCAACCCAGCGGGTGACCGAGGGCGATAGCGCCACCATTCACGTTGGTCTTCGAGAGGTCTGCGCCCGTCTCCTTCGCCCATGCAAGCACCACCGAGGCAAAGGCCTCGTTGATCTCAAACAGGTCGATGTCGGCGATGGTCAGACCGGCCCGCTCGAGCACCTTCTTGGTGGCCGGAATGGGACCCGTCAGCATGATGGTCGGATCCACGCCCGAGACCGCCGTCGCAACGATGCGGGCGCGGGGCGTGGCGCCATGCTTGGCAGCAAACGAAGCCGACGAGAGCAGCGCTGCAGCAGCGCCGTCCGAGATCTGGCTCGACGAGGCCGCCGTGATCACGCCGCTCGTCTTGAAGGCCGGCTTGAGCTTGCTCAGCTTCTCGATCGTCGAACCCTCGCGGGGCCCCTCGTCACGGGTCACCACAATCGGTGCACCATCGGGCGTCACCGTGTGGACCGCGAAGATCTCGCTGTCGAAACGGCCGCTCGCCTGCGCAGCAAGCGCACGCTCGTGGCTCATCGACGAGAAGGCATCGAGCTCCTCGCGCGAAAAGCCCCACTTCTCGGCAATGAGCTCCGCCGACAGACCCTGCGGGATGATGTCGAAACGCTCCGTCAGCTTCTCCGAAATCTCGGCTGCGTCCGAGCCCATCGCGATGCGCGACATCGACTCCACGCCGGCCGCAACCGCCACCTCGCTCTGACCGGCCATGATGCCGTGCGCGACGAAGTTGAGCGCCTGCAGGCTCGAGCCGCACTGACGGTTCACCGAGGTGCCCGCCACCGTCACAGGGTAGCCAGCCATCAGCGCCGCAACGCGGGCAATGTTAAAGCCCTGCTCGCCCGTCTGGGTCACGCAACCCATCACCAC
>JBIIFW010000369.1:0-3045 GCA_044236985.1 Bradymonadia bacterium
CTCTCGGACGACGCAGGTGGCTTTGTCTGCAACGCGCTCCTCTGGTCGTCGCTGGCGAGCGGCGCCGACAGCTGCTTTGTCCATCTGCCGTTGCTCGACGATGCCGCGGCGCAGGAGGTGGGTGGCTGCCTAGGGCGCGCCCTCTGCCGGTGGCTCGCCGGGGAGGCTGGCGTCTGACGTCGTCTCTTTGCGGACCCAGCGGTCGGCGTCGCGTCGGGTGAGGGCTGAGAGGGTCTCGTTGAGGCTGGCGGTGAGGTCGATGCCGAGGCTGTTGGCGAGGGTGGCGGCTGCGATGATGACATCGGAGAGCTCGGCGGCGACGCGGGGCTCTTCGCCGCCCCGCTTCTTCTTGGGGCCGTGGGCGTGGTTGACCTCGCGGGCCAACTCGCCCACCTCTTCGGTGAGCCGGGCGAGGTTGGCGAGCGGGGGCCAGTAGCCCTCTTCGAACTGGCCGATCCAGGCGTCGATAGTTTGCTGCAGATCGGCGATGGTCGTAACGGGGGGGTAGGTCGCTGCAGAGGTGTCGGGAATGCTCATCAAGGAACTCTGGTCGGAGGAGGATGGCCGCCGGTTGGCGGATTTTTCTCAATCCGTAAAGTCGGGCGACCTCGCCGGTGCGCTGCTTGCGATCGAGCGGGCCCCCGCGGCGGAAGACAAGCGGGTTCGGACGCTGCTGGAGCGCTGGTCGGAGCGGGCCGCCGGCTACCAGGCGAGCGGTCGGGTAGAGCGGGTGAGCGACGCCCTGCGCTGGGTCTTGGTGGACGAGCTGAACTTCAAGGGCGATGCGGCCGATGGGATGACGGCGGAGGGGAGCTACCTTTCGCGCGTCGTTGCGCAGCGGCGCGGGTTGCCCATCCTGATGTCGAGTGTCTGGATGCTGGTCGGGCGGTATGCCGGGTTCAAGGTGGAGGGGATAGGCATGCCGAGCCACTTTGTGGTGCGGGTGCCGGAGGACGAGGGGTTGATTGTGGACCCGTTCAACGCGGGCCGCTCGCTCTCGGTTGCCGAGTGCAAGCAGGTGGTGAACGATGCCACGGAGGGGCGCGTTGGCTGGGAAGACCGCTTCCTCGAGGCGGTGACGGAGGAGGCGCTGCTGGAGCGGGTGCTTCGCAACCTGGGGAGCGTCTTTGTGAAGTCGGGCGAGATAGAGGCGCTGTTTGTGGCGGTGAAGTACATGTCGGCGCTCAAGCCGGAGGCCGCAGAGCCACGGTTTCACCTGGCGCGGCTGACGGAGGAGCTGGGCTCGCTTGCGCTTGCCGGGCCGCTCTTTGAAGAGGTGATGGAGCGGTGTCCGGGCACCAAGTTTGCCCGCGCCGCGAAGGCGCGGCTGGCGGCCGGCGGGCCGACGGGCAGGCTGTCGAACTAGCCTCTGCGCAGCCCGCGGGGTGACTGCTCGCCTTGACTTGGACTTGGAAAGGTGGGAGCGGGAGTCGGTAGGCTGTGGCTCCGGAGCTGGCATGTACGAGCAAAAGGTACTCCTCATCGACAGCAACATCATCGATGTGCTGCGCGCTGAGCGATCGCTCTCGGCCGCGGGCTTCGTGGTGGCGCGACTGACGACGCCGAACGGGGCGCTGGCCAAGATAGAGTATGAGCGGCCCGATGCGCTGCTGCTCGATATCACCATGTCGCGGCTCAATGTGCAGGAGCTGCTGGACGGCGTGAAGTCGGATCCGGCGCTTGAGGATCTGGTGGTGGTGCTCTTCTCAGACCTCGACGCGACCACCCTGCAGGCGATGTGTGTCGACCACGACATCCACGGCTACTACTCGAAGTCGATGGACATCGACCGGGTGGGTGAGTTCCTGCAGCAGTTCTACGCCGAGGGCGAGGAGCCCTAGCTGGCCTAGTGCTTCTTGCGGCTAGGGTCGTCTGAGCGGTGGCGCTCGCTCTCGTCGAAGTCGAGGTTGGAACGGTCGCCGGAGCGGAAGTCGGCGGAGCGGGCGGAGAGGGCCTGGAAGGCCATGCGGCTGCCGCGTCCGGAGTTCTCGAAGAGGAGCGAGGAGCCCTGCGACATGCCGAGGTCGTGGGCCTCGGTCATGGCTGAAAGGTCTGCGCTGAGGAAGACGAACTTCCAGTTGTCGGCCTTGGTCTTGGTCTCGATGAGCTTGCTGATCTGGTCGCGCCGAAACTCAGAGCTGTTGTTCTCGGCACCGTCGGTGACGATGACGAAGACGAGGCCGGCGGGGCGGCTCTCTTCTGGCCGGTCGGCAAGTTCGCCTGCGAGCTGGTTGATGCCGCGACCGATGGCGTCGAGGAGCGGGGTGGAGCCGCGGGGGCGGAAGGTCTTGTCGGTGAGGAGCGGGACCTCCGCGATGGGGAGGTTGTGGTGGATGACCTCGAAGGGGTCTTCGCAGTCGAACTGGACGAGAGTGAGGGTGGCTGCGCCGGGCAGGGCCTTCTGGTCAGCGAGGAAGGTGTTGAAGCCTCCGACGATGTCGTCAGCGATGCTGGCCATGGAGCCGGAGCGGTCGAGGATGATCTGGAAGTGGGTCTGAACCTGCATGACAATCGCCTTACGCTTGCTCGGTGCGTGGTGGGGCGGGGAGTCGCTGCGGATGCAACAGCGGCCCAACCAGACGACGAGCGGGAAGATGTCCGACCCCAAGATTCCGGAAGGCTCAGACGAGCCAACCTTCGGACAGGGGCAACTTGAACACGCGCTGCGGGGCCGCAAGGCGAAAGTTCTTCGGGCTTTGTTTGACTGTACACCACGACATGTGTATGCGTGTAAACTAATCCTCATTTACAATCTGGCTTGCGCTCGCGCGCTGGGACCACGCCTCTGGAAGGTTTCCCATGCTGCTGCGCTCTTTTGCATGCCTCCTGCCCTTTGCTCTTTTCCTCGCGAGCTGCTCCCAGGATGAGGCTCCTACTGACCCGCTGCCGCCGGCGCCCGATGGTGGGCTGTTCATCCCCGACGCGGCGCTCCTGCTGCCTGACGGCGGGCAGGGTGACGCCTCCGCGGAGGCCGCTGCCGAGCCACCGTCTGGGCTGCTGACGCTCGCAGAGTTCCGCGGCGCGGTGACCGCTGATGGCGCGATG
>JBIIFW010000370.1:0-3027 GCA_044236985.1 Bradymonadia bacterium
GGTCGAGTTGTTGTCGTCCCACGAGCAGGTCGAGATGTCCCAGTAGCTGGTGGTCGGGTTGTGGATCTCGAACCACTCGCCAAGGTCGCCCGTGCCGCTGATGGAGCGGGCCATGACCTCGGTTACGAGCAGGTCGCCGGCCGTAGCCGGGGTCGTCACGGAGGTGCAGACGCTGGAGAGGCAGGTGAGACCGGCGTTGCAGTTCACCGTCGTCACGCAGGCCGAGCCGGCAGCGCCGGGCGTGCCGCAGAGGCCGCTGTTGCAATCAAGACCAGCAGCGCAATCCGCCGTTGCCGTGCAGGCCGTGCCGGCGGCGAAGCAGCCGGCATTCTCATCGATGAGGCCGTCGCAATCTTCATCGGTCCCGTTGCAGAGCTCGGTGATGTCGACCACCACGCGGCCCTGGAAGGTGAAGTTACCGCCGGCACGGGCAAAGACCCAGGGGCGCGTCGCGCTATTGCCGGGGCCAGGCGAGGCCGCCAGGTTGCCATAGGAGAAGGAGCCGAGGCCGCTCGAGGCGCCCGGGATGCTATCGCCGTTCTGCACCGCATAGCCCGTCGAGGGCACCAGCGTGGTGATCTGCGCGTAGGCGTTGTTCTTGGCGGTCGTGTAGAAGGAGCGAATCGTAACATCGCCGCAAAAGAGCGGGCTCGCCGCGTAACCCGTGCAGGCCGCATCAAGGCCCGTCACGTCGGTCACAAGCTCAAGCGAGTCGGCCGGACCCGAGCCCGGAACGCCATCCTGCACAATCGACAGCGCGCAGAGGCCCTGCTGCAAACGGCGGAGCGCGGGAGAGGTGACCTCGTCGCCCTCCAGCATCTCGAACGTCATGCTCCCAGCCGCCACATCGACCACGCCGCGGAACTCGGCCAGCGTCAGCTGACCTTCTGAGGAGCTCGCGCCGGCTACGCCTGCATCGGCAGCCGAGAGGCCGCCGTCGGGCAGCGCCAGACCACCATCAGGAATCGCCACACCCGCGTCAGCAACGACCACCGCCTGTTCGGGCGACGAGTCACATGCAGCCGCCAATCCGGCGACGGTGATACAGAGCAGCGCGCTTCTTCCTCTGACAACGAATCGGTGCAGCATGAACATACCTTGGCGGGGCTTGTGCGGACGCAGTGAGCGGACACACGTTTTGAGTGATGTCGGTGGGTTAGGAGAGCGTCGCGACGAGCGCGGCCCATAACCTAACATTTTCGCGGGCAGATTATCACGGTTGTTTGTGACAATTCAATGACACACCAGCGCAGTCGGGGCGCCTGGCACCGTCGCGGCACATCAACGCCCTCCAACCCTCGCCGCACAATGCACCACCCCAAAACGGAGCGAGCCCCGCTCCTGTCGGAACGGGGCACTGCCCAGCCAGCGTGGCCCGAGGCCGCGCTCGGCTTAGAAGCCCTTCAGGTCCACACCGCGGAACCAGTAGTTGGCACCGGCCGTCGCAATGGTCGTCGCCGAGGTCGGCGTCGTGCCCGAGTCGATGACCTGCATCACCCGGTTGTTGCTCGCGATGGTGGCCTCCGTGAAATAGAGCGTCGCAGTGGTGCCTGAGTAGGAGCCGGTAAGGCCGCTGCAGGCGTTAGCGTTGGCCGCAGCAAGCAACGTGGAGGGAGCAACCGCCGTGCGGAGCGTCCACGCATGGCTCCAAGAGCTACCGTTGTAGCTGTACTTCTTCAGCCCACCGCCGGCGGTCGCCGTGGGAGTCGCACTGGCTGCACTGTCGTCGCACACATAGGCAAGGTCGGGCGTGCCGTCCGTGTTGGTGTCGAAGATGACGAAGCCATAGGGACTGCTTGCCTCAAACAAGAGCGTGCGCGTGGCAGCCGAGGTCGGCGTACCCGTGCCGAGTTTGATGATGCCCCTCGTCGCGCCCCCAGACGCGGAACCCGTGGAGTAGTAGAGTTGGCCGTCGTAGACCTCGGCGTTACGGAAGTTACCCGCGAGGATCGAGGTGATCGAGGTGCCGCTGTAGTAGCTGACACCGCTGTTATCTCCGCTGAGGTAGCCGGTCGAAGCCGTCAGCGGCACGATGCTCCGAAGGTTACCGGAAGCCACGACCGTCTTGTCGCCGAAGGAGTAGCGGGTGCTGTTGGCCAGCGTGAGGTCGCTGTTGAAGATGTTGGCGACGCGATTGATACCCGTCGCGCTATTGAGGCTCGTCGTCGGGATCGGAGCATCGTAACCGGCGACAGCGACGATGCCGCCGCGAGCGCCGAAGAAGCCCTGGCTGCCCGCGGTACCCGAATCAGCGAGCCTGTTCGCGCCGGACGTCGGGAATGAAACCGTGGTCACCAGCGAGGCCGCCGCGGTGTACTCGAGCAGGCTGACCGCAGCGCCCGAGCTGGCGAGCGTCGTCGTACCATCGCCAAGCCGCTCGATGAGGATGTTGTTGGCCGTACCAGCGCTCACGCAGCTGTTGGAGCTAAGGGAGTAGCCGCTCGAGCAGGCCGAGATGGTGCAGCTGCCCCAGGCGCCCGACGCGTAGGTCTGCGTGCCGGCCGAAGCGTTGGCGGGCAGGGGCGAGCAGGTGCGGGTGTCGCTCACGCAGGCGTTGCTCTCCTCGTGGTAGGTGCTGTTGCAGCTCGCCACCGTGCAGGTGCCCCAAGCGCCCGACACGTAGGTCTGGCTGCCCGTGCCGTTGGTGATGGAGCAGCTGCGGGTGTCGCTCACGCAGGCACCGAACTCAAGGTGGTAGGTCGAGGCGCAGGCGCTGGCCGTGCAGGTGTCATAGGACAAACCGTTCCAGGTCTCGGTCGCGGCCGTAGCGTTGGGAGCCGAGCAGGAGCGGGTGTCGCTCACGCAGAGGCCGCTCTCCACATGGTAGGTCGCGTCGCAGGTCGTCGCCGTGCAGCTGCCGTAGGTGCTGGTGCCACTGTTCCAGGTCTGCGTCGCGGTCGTCGCGTTCGCAGACGAGCAGGCGATGACGTCGGCGTCGCAGGCGTTGCCGTTGGCATGGTAGCCGCTGTTGCAGGCCGTCAGGGTGCAGGGGCCGTAGGAGCCGCCGTTCCAGGTCTCGGTCGCGGT
>JBIIFW010000372.1:0-3019 GCA_044236985.1 Bradymonadia bacterium
GGGGCTCGACACGGCGCAGACCGCGCGGCTCGAGGCGTTGCTGCGCGAAGAGGCCAGCGCCGGCACCGCGGTCGTCGTCGCCACCCATGACCTCGACCAGGCGGCCCGCATCGCCGACCGGCTCCTGCTGCTCGACGAGGGCCGGCTGCTGCACGACGGCACGCTGGAGGCGCTTCGTACCGACCGGCCGAGCCACCGGCTGCTGCTGAAGCTGCGCGATGGGAGCGAGTCTGAAGTAGCCGAGGCTCTCCAGGCGACGGCGCTGCAGGTGCGCGAGACCGACGAGGGGCTCGCGGTTTCGGGCAGCAGCGTGGCAGAGCTTCAGGCCATCGCGGCCGCGCTCGCGACGCAGCGACCGAACGACCTCGTCGGCCTCGAGATTCGACCTGCGACGCTCGATGACCTCCTTGACGAGCTCCGCCCGTGAGGTTCGCCGCGCTCGCTCGCCTTGCCTGGCTGCGGCAGTGGCGCGACCCCGCGTCGCTCGCCCTCTCGGTGCTCACGGCCCCCTGCTTTGCCCTGCTCTACGGCCTCATCGCGCCGGGCGGCGAACCGGCCTTTGCGGGCTACCTGCCGAGCCTGCTGGTCTTCTCGTCGATCATGGCGCTGTTTGGTGCAGCGATGGCGCTGGCGCGCGAGCGGGCCGAGCCCTCGCTGCTGCTGCTCCGCATGGCGCAGGTGGATGGCGTGGCGCTCGTCGCGGGGTTCGCGCTGCCGCAGCTTCTCATCAACCTCGTGTCGCTCGCGCTTACGCTCGCTGCGGCCAGCGCGGTGGGCTTCCAGAGCAAATGTTCGCTCTTCGCAGTTGGAGCGGCCTGCGCGCTCGCCTCATGCGCCTCCATCGGCCTCGGCCTGCTCGTCGCCGCGACTGCGAAGAGCGTGTCGCGCGCCTTCCTCTCGGCGAGCGTCGTGATGTTCCTCCAACTCCTCTTCTCCGGGCTGCTCTTCCCGCGGCCCAGCGGCCCGTCGGTGGCCATCGCGGGTTGTAACATCTCGCTCTGGGACCTCCTCCCCACCACCCACCTTCACGTGCTGCTCGGACGCCTGCTCGCGACCGGAGACGGCGCCCTCGCAAGCCCGCGCCTGCTCGCGCTCGCAATCCTCGCGGCGCTGTTCGTCGCCATCGGCGGGCTGCTGCTAACACGCGCCATCCGGA
Source organism: Bradymonadia bacterium (assembly GCA_044236985.1). Classification (GTDB taxonomy): domain Bacteria; phylum Myxococcota_A; class Bradymonadia; order REDH01; family REDH01; genus CAIWGR01. The sequence continues at coordinate 1,157 of JBIIFW010000372.1, forward strand.
CGTCGGCCCGCGCATGAAGGTGACGGCCTGGCTCCAGTCGGCGCGGCTCCCGTCGCAGTTCTACCTCGGGCTCGCGCTCGCGGTCGGTTGGTCGCTGGCAGCCCGCGCAGGCCATCCTGCGCCGCTCGCGCTCCTCATCCTGCTCCACGCCTACGGTGTCGCGCAGCAGCTCTTCATCGTCTGGGCCAACGACGTCGCCGACCTCGACACGGACCGCGCCAACGCCACTGCCACCCCCTTCTCCGGCGGCTCGCGGGTGCTTGTCGCCGGCAGCCTTTCGCCGCTCGCCCTCACCCGTGCCTACCGCGCGGCAGCCGCCCTTGCGATGCTCCTCACGGTCGTCATGGCCGTCGCCTTCAGCCGCCCCGCTGCGCCGCTCTTCGGCCTCGCCGGCCTCGCCCTCCTGCAGGCCTACAGCTTCGCGCCGCTCCGCCTCTCCTACCGCGGCGGCGGCGCCTGGCTCCAGGTCGCAGGGCTCGGCCTCCACCTCCCCCTCTTCGCCCTCTACCTCTGCGGCGCGCCCTTCGACGCAACCACGCTGCTGCCCATCGCGATGCTCCTGCCCGCACAGTTCGGCTGCGCCATCGCCACCACGCTCCCCGACGAGCCCTCCGACCGGGCATCCAACAAGCGCTCCTTCACCGTCGCAAACGGCGCCACCTTCACCACCATCGCAGCCACACTCGGCCTCGCCACCTCGTCCGCCGCGCTCTTCGCGACCGATGCCCATCGCGGCCTGCTCGTCGCGGCGCTCGCCCTGTCGCTCAAGCAGGGGCTGCTCGGCCGCACCCCGCCAGGCAGCAAGGCGCTCTCGCTCCGGTTGGCGCTGCTCGTCGGCGCTGCGCTGCTGCTCCAGCTCGCCGTGGTGCTCGGCGCATGATGGCCTTCTTCGAACGCTACGACTTCCTGCTCTTGTCGCTGCTCTTCTGCCTGCCGCCACTCCTCATCGCAGCAGCTCGCCCCGACCTGCGCCCGCTGATGGGCACCGCCGCGCTGCTCGCCCTTCCCTTCGCACTGACCGAGCGGTTCTTCTACCCCGCCTACTGGTCGCCCACCTTCCTCTTCGACCTCATCCAGACGCTCGGCTTCGGCCTCGAAGACCTGCTCTTCGTCGCGGCCTTCGGGGCCTTCGCCGCGACCGCCTACCCCGCCTTCACGAACCGCAGCTTCGTGACCGGCGGAGTACCCCGCCTCCGCCTTGCCGCCGGCCTCATCGCCGCCGCCATCGGACTCGCCGTGGGCCTCCATGCAGCCGGCCTCTCCATGTACACCGCGACCATCGTCTCGGAGTTTGCAGTCCTCCTCGCGCTCCTCGCCCGCAACCGAGAGCTCGCTCTGCCGGCCCCGATCGGCGGAGCAATCGTGACCCTGCTCTACGGGATCCTCTGCCTGCTCTATGCGGCGCTGCTGCCAGGCATCTTCGACAGGGTCTGGCACACGGAGGCGCTCTTCGACCGCGCCTTCGCCGGCATCCCGCTCGAAGAGCTGCTCTACGCCTTCGCCTCCGGCGCGCTCGCCACGGCCGTGCTGCCGGTCGTCCTGCGGGGCCGATGGGAGCGGCGAGCCTAGTTTCGCGCCTCGACAATCGCGCGGGCGTTGAGCGCATCTACCACGTCGAACAGCGCACCTTCGTCCACAAAGTCGACTGTCACAAAGTTGGGAATCTGGCCGCCCTCGTCCCAGCACTGCTCGGCGAAGGCGAGGAAGCTCGGGCTTGCGTTGGCCTGCACCGCGAGGTCACGGTAGGCGACCGGGCTCGTGAGGAAGCGGTTGAGGATGAAGAGCGGGTTGCCCTGCCTGCCCCGGTTCGGCGCGCAGGAGAAGTCGTTCATCGTCGCATTCGAGAAGTCGGTCTCCCACGAG
>JBIIFW010000371.1:0-3019 GCA_044236985.1 Bradymonadia bacterium
CTGCACGTCGTGCTTCCAGGCGATCTTGGTGAGTTCGCCGAGCGTCTCGAGCTCTCCGAACTGGGCCTCGTCGTTGGCGTCGGCGAGGGAGCCGGGGCGGAGGCCGTCGCCGAGCGAGAAGGCCACGTCGTAGGCCTTCATGATCTCACAGATCTCTTCGAAGTGGGTATAGAGGAAGTTCTCTTTGTGGTGGGCGAGGCACCAGCGGGCGAGGATGGAGCCGCCGCGCGAGACGATGCCGGTGACCCGCTTGGCGGTGAGCGGGATATACTTGAGGCGGACGCCCGCATGGATGGTGAAGTAGTCTACGCCCTGCTCGGCCTGCTCGATGAGGGTGTCGCGGTAGAGCTCCCAGGTGAGGTCTTCGGCGACGCCGCCCACCTTCTCGAGGGCCTGGTAGATGGGCACGGTGCCGATCGGCACGGGCGAGTTGCGGAGGATCCATTCACGGGTGGTGTGGATTTCGCGGCCGGTGGAGAGGTCCATGACGGTGTCGGCGCCCCAGCGGATGGACCAGACCATCTTCTCGACCTCTTCCTCGATGGAGGAGGAGACGGCGGAGTTGCCGATGTTGGCGTTGATCTTCACCAGGAAGTTGCGGCCGATGATCATCGGCTCGCTCTCTGGGTGGTTGATGTTGTTGGGGATGATGGCGCGGCCGCGGGCGACTTCGCTGCGGACGAACTCGGCGGTGATCTCTTTGGGGATGGAGGCGCCGAGCGGGTTGCCGGCGAGGCGGGCTTCGCGGCCGTTGTCGAGGGGCAGGCCGGCGTCGCGGATGGACTGGAGCTTGAGGTTCTCGCGGAGGGCGACGAACTCCATCTCGGGGGTGATGATGCCCTGCTTGGCGTAGTACATCTGCGAGACGTTCTTGCCGGGCAGTGCGCGGCGGATCTCGCGGCGTGTGGCCTCGGGCATGGGGGCCGGCGCGCGGGTGGAGTCGCCGTGGTAGCCGTTGTCTTCGGGCTTCACGAGGCGGGCTTCGACGAGCTCGGTGTCGCCGCGGGCGGCGATCCAGTCGGCGCGGAGCTGTGCGAGCCCGGTGTGCACATCGATGGTGACGGCGGGGTCGGTGTAGGGGCCCGAGGTGTCGTAGAGCATGACCGGCGGCGGAGCCGCTTCGACGGCGCCCGTGCGGCTCGGCTTGGGGCTCAGCGTGACCTCGCGGAAGGGGACCTGCACGCCCTGCTTGCCGAGCAGGTAGACCTTGCGGGAGCCGGTGAGGGGCGAGGTGGAGATCTGGGAGGCGGGCCCGGGGATGCGGGTGGTCTGTTCTGCGCGTGACATGCGGTCTTCCTTTCCTACGCCGGCATGATCCGGATCAGGTTTGCGGGTTCAGGCGAATTCCTGTCTCAGCGGCTAGGCCGCGCCCCGAGGTGGGCGTCTCATACGAAGGCGGGGATCGCTCTGCAAGCAGGCTGTCGAGGAGGGTTGCGGAGGCCTCGAGCCAGAGGTGGGGCGGGGTCGTGCTGGTGTTGCTTGCAGGGGTGTCGCCGCCCGCGGCCACGGCTTCGCTGGAAGACTTTCGGCCGCGTGGGCGGTCGGCCCGGCTCCAGCGTTCGAGCGGCTCGAGCTGCTGCCGCGCGCTTTCGAACTGCCCCGCCTCGGCCCAGCCTGCGCTGTCACTCCAGCTCTGCCGCGCTGCCTGGCGGAGCCGCGCAGGTGCGGGACGAGCCGCGAGGCGGGTGAGCGCGGCGCTCTCTGCTTCGAGGAGTGCGAGCCAGCGCGCCGCGCGGGGTGCGAGCGGCGCTGCCTCGTGCGGAGGGAGGGTGCGCGGAGGAGCAGCGATGAGGCCTACGAGTTGGGCCGCGGAGAGCGGCTGCCAGACGCGGCCCGGTCGGCGGAGCCAAGGGCCGAGCGGCCGAAAGGCGACGAGGAGCTGCTCGGGGTCGTTGGCGCTCTGTGGCTCGATGCTGGGGAGCTGTCCGGCCGCGAGGCTGAGGAGCGGAGCCCATGGGTCGGGCCCATCGGTCTGCTGGAGGGGAAGCGCCGCCTCGTGCGCCGTCTTGGCCTTGCGGGCGAGCCGCTCGAGGAGCCGGAGCCGCCGTTCGAGCGGGGCGGGCGGCGCGAGGGTGACGATGGGGATGTTGGCGTGGCCACCGGGGCGGTCGAGGCGGCCTTCGCGCTGCTCCACGCGGGCGGGGTTCCAGGGCAGGTCGAGGTGAAAGAGCTGCCCCGCGAACTGCAGGTTGTGGCCCTGCGCACCGATGGAGGTGGCGATGAGGCACCAGGGTCCCTCGCCGCGCTCGACAGCGGTGCGGAGATGCTCCAGCGCAACGAGCGGCTCTGCGATGGGGAGGTGGCGCGACTGCAGGCCGCGGCTGGTCCAGACGGCGGTACGGGCGGCGCCGCGGAAGGCCCGCTCTGCGGCCGCTGCGGTGTCGAGGTGGTCGGTGAAGGCGACGGTCAGGCGGGCCCGTTCGAGCCGGTCTCGGAGCGCCTGTGTGGCGGCGCGCCGGCAGTAGGGATGGGCGAGCGCCTGCAGCCCCATCTGCGCCAGGGTTTCGGCCCGCTCGAGCAGCTCGGTTGGCGGCGGCAGCGGCACCTCTTCGGACTGGTACCAGAAGGGGAACATGAGCTGCGCCGGGCCACCCTCACGCTCGTCTGCGAAGGTGGTGGCGAAGGTGCGGCGGTTGATGGTTCCGCCCGCCGCGGAGGCCTCTGCCGCACGCCGCAAGAAGCGCTCGAGGCGGGCGAGCGAGGCGGCCGCCGCCTCGTGCGAGGAGAGCAGGCGGCGGAGCAGCGTATCCTGCAGCAGCGGCCGCTCGGAGGGCTGAAGCGCTGCAACGGTCGCGGCCTGTTCGATCCAGTCGAGATCGGCCGCGGAGGGCTCGTTCATCTCGATGCGCTCCGGCCTCCGCTTCCGCGCCTGCGCCGGCCGCTTGGGCAGCGCGAGGAAGGGCTGCACCTGCTCGTCGCTGAGGCGGAGCGCGACACGTTCGAGCAGCAGGTGGAGCCGCTCCGGCTGCGTGCCATCGAGCAGCTGTGCGAGCCGCCGTCCCGTGATGGCGAGCGCGGT
>JBIIFW010000373.1:0-3011 GCA_044236985.1 Bradymonadia bacterium
GAGCAGTGTCTGGGGCGCGAGTGCCCCCACTACGCCGACTGCTTTGTGGTCAAGGCGCGGGCGGCGGCCGGCGCTGCCGAACTGATCATCGTCAACCACCACCTCTACTTTGCCGACCTGGCGCTCCGGGATCGCGACGACATGGGGCTGCTGCCCAACTACGACGCGGTGGTCTTCGACGAGGCGCACCACCTGGAGGAGACGGCCTCGAGCTTCTTCGGCACCCACCTTTCGACGGCGCGTGTCGGCGACCTCTTTGCCGACACGCAGCTGACGATGGAGACGGCGGCGGCCCACAGCGGCGAGGCGAAGGAGGCGCTGCAGGAGGCGCGGGACGCCGTCCACGGCTTCTTGCAGTCGCTGGAGCGGGCGATGCCGGGGACAGATCAGGTCTCGGACTGGGGCGAGCTGGCGACATCGGAGGCGGGTGTCCATGCGCTGCTCGACCTGCCGCGGGCGGAGGCGTCGTTGGGACGACTCTGCCGCGCGGTCGAGGGGGTGGCGGTCACGACCGAGACGGCGACCAAGCTGACGGAGCGCATCGAGGTGCTCTCGCGCGACCTCAGCAACCTGGCGAGCCGGAGCCTGCCCGAGATGGTCTATGTGTTCGAGCGGCGGCGGAAGGGGAGCAGCCTCTCCTGCTTCCCCATCAACGTGTCGGCCATCTTCCGTGAGCGGCTGCTGCCGCAGTGCGAGACCCAGGTCTTCACCTCCGCGACGCTGGCGACCGACGGGGGCTTTCGGTTTTTCTTGAGCCGGATGGGGCTGCCGGCGACCACGCCAACCCGGGCGCTGGAGCCGGTCTTCCACTACATGGAGCAGTCGCTTCTCTTTGTGCCAGACGGGCTGCCCGAGCCGAACGACCCGGCCTTTGTCGACAAGATTGCGCCAACGCTGCGGGAGCTGATCACGATCACCGAGGGGCGGGCGCTCTGCCTCTTCACGAGCCACCGCAACATGAACCGGGCCTACGATCTGCTGCGCAGGCAGGTGGGATATCGCTGCCTCGTGCAGGGCGAGATGGGGCGCGGTGCGCTGCTGCGAGCCTTCCGCGAAGACCTTCATTCGGTGCTGTTTGCGACGGCCTCCTTCTGGGAGGGGGTCGATGTGCAGGGCGAGGCGCTGTCGCTGGTCATCATCGACAAGCTGCCCTTCGCGAGCCCCGGCGATCCCGTGGTGCGGGCGCGGAGCCGGATGATCGACGATGCTGGCGGCAACGCCTTTTCGGACTACCAGGTGCCTTCTGCGATCGTGGCGCTCAAGCAGGGCTTCGGCCGGCTCATCCGCCACCGCAACGATACGGGGATCGTGGCAATCCTCGACCACCGGCTCATCACGAAGAGCTACGGCAAGCGGTTTATCAACTCGCTGCCGCGGGCGCGCCGCACGCAGGAGATCTCCGTCGTGCGCGCCTGGTGGCAGCGCCGCAACGGCGGGGCGGTCTAGCCCTCGTCGTCGCTGTCGCTCTCGTCGTCGTCGAGGTCTTCGTCGTCTTCGCCGAAGGGGTCATGCGAGGGCTCCTCCTCGTCCGACTCTTCCTCTTCCTCGTAGTCGCCCTCTTCGTAGGCGAAGTCGTCGTCCTCACCCTCGTAGGAGTCTCCGTCATCATCCTCATCTTCGCGGGGGGCGAGATCGAGCTGGAGCCAGGGGTCGAGTTCGGGATTCATGAACACCTTCCACAGGGAGAGAGCGAATGCCTTGAGCGAGCAGAGGCATCGGGTCGGCGCGCCCGTAGCCCAATCGAGCGCGGCGTGACAAGGGTTCTGGCCCATTTTCTGGGTGAATCAAGGGCAGGGGCGACAGGGCGATGACGCAATGCGCCACGATGGATGGTTGGCGAAAGCGCACAACTGCGATAGCCACGACGGGCGCCAAACCGCCCCACGCATGGGTGGCTGACATTCACCGCACAGGAGCCTCTGCATGCAGCCGTCGACGATAACCAATGTGGTCATGCCCGTTGCCCTCGGGATCATCATGCTCGGGCTCGGCCTGAGCCTGACGCTCGACGACTTCAAGCGGGTCCTGAACTACCCTCGCGCTGTGGTGATCGGCCTGTTCTGCCAGATGATTCTGCTCCCCGCGGTGGCCGTCGGGGTGGCCCACCTCTTCGAGCTTCCCGCGGCGCTCGCGGTGGGGCTCATGCTGCTGGCCGCAGCGCCCGGCGGTGCAACCGCCAACCTCTTCAGCCACCTCGCGAAGGGTGATGTGGCGCTCAACATCACGCTGACGGCAGTGAATAGCCTTCTGGCGCTCCTCACGCTGCCGTTGATCGTGAACTGGTCGCTCGTCCACTTCATGGGCGAAGGCCAGGTCATCCCGATGGTCTTCGACAAGGTGCTTCAGGTGTTTGTCATCGTCCTCGGACCGGTCGCCATCGGCATGGCGGTCCGCCGCTCTGCGCCGGCGACAGCTGATCGCCTGGACAAGCCGGTCCGTATCCTCTCCGCCCTCTTCCTTGTGCTGGTCATCGCGGCGGCGGTGGCGGCCCAGCGGGAGAACATGGCGAAGTACTTCCAGCAGGTGGGGCTTGCCGCGCTGACCTTCAACCTGGTGAGCATGGCGGTCGGCTACGTGATCCCCCGCCTCTTCGGTGTCCTCACGCGGCAGGCCATCTCCATTGGCATGGAGATCGGCATCCATAACGGGACGCTGGCCATCTACATCGCCAGCCAGATCCTCAAGCAGCCAGACATGACCATCTCGCCGGCCATCTACAGCCTGATCATGTTCTTCACGGCGGCAGCCTTCGGCACCTACATGGCCCGCCGCGGCGGCTCCGAGGAGGAGCAGGCGCCAGCCTCGGCCCCTTGACCGAACGGCCACTGCCGCCTACACCGCGCCCCACCTTCGAAGCGACTGCCACGCGCCTGCGTGGCGCTGAACCAAGTGCCCGCCATGAGTGACAAGAAGCCCGTCTGGGTTGATGAGTCGGCCCACGCCATCCTCAAGCAGTATTCCAAGCTGACGAAGGAATCGATGGTCGATGTGGCGAGCCGCCTGGTGATCGA
>JBIIFW010000374.1:0-3009 GCA_044236985.1 Bradymonadia bacterium
GTCGCCCTCCGACAGCGCCGGAGCACCGCCCATCAGCAGCCGCACCAGGTCGGGAGCCGTGAGCGGAATCCTTGTCAGCGCAGCGATGTTGGAGGCCGTCGCAGCCCCGCTCAGAAACCGGCCCGCCTGCAGGTCGTAGAGCGACAGCCGCCCGCCGTCGCAGGCCACCACAGACAGCGAGGTATCGAGCGGCGACAGCGTCTCAAACCGGAACCGGTCCGGCATCTGCGCCACCACTACCTGACGCGCCTTCACACGCTCGCCCGAAGCATAGACCTCCACCGTGCTCCGCATCCGAAGCGTCCGCAGCGGGTTCGCCTTGCCCTCCACCACTGCCAGCAGCGAGGCCACCGAGGCATAGGCATCAGGCGGCGCCGCAACCGTCACAGCCCCGCAGCCGCCCAGCCAGCCCGACAGCAGCACCGCCGCCAGCCCCAACCAAACCCTGCTCAACTGCTGTGCCGTCAACGCCATGGCCACATCCTGATCCATCCCGCACAGGCTGTCAAAACCGCCCGCTCTCGACACGATCACGGAAGGCTTCTAGCAAGCCACCCTGCCCGCAAATCCATGAGTCGCCCGTTTGGAATCCCCCGACGCACCCATCAAGTTCGGACGCTACGAACTCCTCCGCCTCCTCGCGCGCGGCGGCATGGGCGAAGTCTACCTCGCCCGCATGCAGGGCGCCTCCGGCTGGCAGAAGCAGCTCGTCATCAAGCGCATGCTCCCCCACCTCGCAGAAGACCCGGCCTTCGCACGCCGCTTCCTCGAGGAGGCACGCATCTCCACAAGCCTCTCGCACGGCAACCTCGTCCCCGTCTTCGATGTAGGCGAGCACGACGGCGCCCTCTTCCTCGCCATGGACCATGTGGACGGCTGGGACCTCCGCGCCATCCACCGCGCCGAACTCGCCCGTAGCGCACGCCTCCCCGACCAGCTCGCCCTCTTCGTCGTCGCCGAAATCTGCCGCGGCCTCGCCTATGTTCACAACCGGCGCGACGAGCAGGGCAGAGGCCTCGGCCTCGTCCACCGCGATGTCTCACCATCCAACATCCTCATCTCACGCGACGGCGAGGCCAAGCTCGTCGACTTCGGCATCGCCATCGCCCCCGACCAGGCCGTCCGAACCGCAACCGGCGAGCTCCGCGGAAAACTCGCCTACATGAGCCCCGAACAGGCCCGCGGCGAGCGCCTCGACCACCGCAGCGACATCTACTCGCTCGGCGTCGTTCTCTACGAGCTCCTCACAGGCGAACGACCCGTCTCCACAGGCTCCGACATGGAGGTCCTCGCCCGCGTGCAGCGCGGCGAACACCGTCCCATCACCGACCTCCGCGACGACCTCCCCACAGGCCTCGCTCAACTCGTCGAGCGGGCCATTGCCACCAGCCCCGACGACCGCTTCGAGGAGGTCGACGAACTCCTCCTCGGCCTCATGCGCCTGCTCTTCAGCGAGACGGGGCCCGTGACCCACGCCCTCCTCGCACGCCATGTCGGGCGCCTCATGGCCGAGCCGGCCCCAACCGCTGGCATGAGCCTCAACGACCTCCTCAACGCCCAGCTCGACGAGGCCGCGCAGAGCCAGTCCGGTGCCCGCCACCTCACCCCCTCGCGCCCCACAGGCAGCGACCGCTCTGCCCGCTCTGCACCCCCCTCGTTGCCCCGGCTCGACGCCGCCTCCGTCACCCGCACCCGCGCTGTCTCTCCCGCGACAGCGCCCGCGCGGAGCCGCCTCTGGTTCGCCGTGATCGCGCTCGCCCTCATCACGCTCGGCCTCACACCTTTCCTCTGGCCCCGCCTCACGAGCGCACCCCTGCAGGTCAGCTCCGAACCTGTCGGCGCCGCTGTCTACTGGAACGACGAGCTGGTCGGTCGAACCCCGCTCGACACCCGGGTGCGCCAGACCACCGGGCTCCTCCGCCTCGAAAAGAAGGGCTTCGTTGCCAGCGAGCGACAGCTCGACCTCGCCACCGAGACCGCCGTCAGCGTCGACCTCGCCGCCGAGCCCATCTCCCTCTTCTTCCAGTCCACCCCGCCCGGCGCGGCGGTACGCATCGACGGCGGCCCCGCCTTCCCCGCAGGCACCCCCGCCCTCCTGCTCCCCGACAGCGAACACACCATCACGATGGAGCTCGCAGGCCACAAGACCCTCTCCGAGCGCCGCCGCTTTGCCGCCGGCGAGACCCTCTTCGCCCGACTCCTCGAACCACTCCCCGCCGTCCCTGCGGTAGCCCCCGAGGCCCTGCCCGTCGCGCCGCTACCCCAGCCCGAAGCCGGCCTGCCCGACAAGATTCGCCCCGCCGCCCCCGCGCCAGCGCCCGGCCTCTTCACCTTCCGCTTCATCGAACTTCCCTATGTCGGCACCCTCTCCATCGACGGCGGGCCGCCCATCCAGCTCACCGAGCTGGCCCAGGTCGTCGAGATCCCAGCCGGTGATCGCAAGCTCACCATCCGGAGCGGGCGCGATGGTCGCAGCGACAGCTGGGTCGGCAAGGTCGCGCCCGGTCAGCAGGAACAGGTTCGCATCGACTGGAAGTGACCTTCCCTGTATCGTGGCCACTCTGCCGCGGAGCACCCGCTTGACCGTCGAACACACCAGAACCCTCCTGCTCGACAACGGCACCGAGTCGCTCCGACTCCGCCGCTTCCGTCTGGTCGTTCAGCCTGCCAAGCGGCCCGCCTATGAGGTCGAACTCGGCCTCCACCGCGTCTTCTTCGGCTCCGGGCTCGACAACGACCTCGTCCTCGACGACGCCGCCGTCTCGCGCCGCCACGGCGCCATCGAGGTCGACGCAACCGGCTACCGCCTCCGCGACCTCACCAGCAAGAATGGCACCCGCATCGGCGATACCCGCATCGCAGAGGCCTGGCTCGCACCCGGCACCACCTTCATCGTCGGCGATACCCGCATCCGCTTCGAGCCCACCGAAGACGAGGTCGAGGTCCGCATCTCCCGCCAGAACCGCTTCGGCAACCTCGTCGGACGAAGCCTCCTCATGCGTGAGGTCT
>JBIIFW010000375.1:0-3004 GCA_044236985.1 Bradymonadia bacterium
CTGCGAGTGCTAATGAAGAGTCGAAACGGGTCAAATCAAGCGCGGCCGCTCGCCCGCTTTCTCACCTCTTTTCGAGAACCAGCGTGCCAGCCATCAGGTCGTGCAGCGTCTGCTTCTTCTCGGTGAAGGCAGCCATGATGTAACCGGCGCAGCAGATGATCGTCGAAATGAACTTGCCGAAGTAGCGACCTGTTGCAACGGCAAATCCGATACGATTTCCGTTCATGTCTGTTACCTTAAGGCCAAGCGCCATCTTGCCGAAGGTCCCCTGCTGGGAAGACGACTCCAAGACAGAAAAATAAAGCCAGCGGAGCACCGCGGAAACCACCATGGCCTGAAAGCCTTGAGGGGAGAAGAGTATTCGAAAGACCTCTTCCATGCTCCCGTCCCCGTCGTATTGCAGCGATTGGCTCGGGATGGCAGCGTTCAACAACAAAAGCACCAGCGAATCAAGCAACGAGGCGGCGAATCGCTTCCAGAAGCCCGCGTAGGAAAAACGTCCTAATTTGAATGCGGTTGCTGCGTCGCTCCCACTCGGGCGTGCCGGCGCAGCATCAGGCGCATCGGTCGGCCACTGGAGTCCCATCCGCTTGGCCACTTCGGTCGGCGAGATTTCCATCGTCCCGAGGAATAGCGGCTGCCCCGGAAACACGGTTGTTGGGAACTGAACCCGGGTTCGCTCCACGCCCACAAAGGTGCCGTTGCTGCTGCGGAGGTCGGTAACCTCAAAGCGATTGGCAAAGAACCGAATCTGGCAGTGCGCGCCCGAAACGCTTGGAGAATCGATGACAAAGTTACAATTCGCGTCTCTTCCGACCTTGACCAACAAGACGCACCTCCAAGCCCACCCAAACGCCCCCGCGCCCGTGGCAAAGCCAACCGCGCTGCACGCTGTCCGAGGGGTATCTTCCCCGCTCACAATCATCAAGGCAATCAACTGCCGCTTGGCTCCGCGGGGCGTTACTCCATCGAGCATGGCGCGCGACAGCAGTCTTGCTTTCAACGTCCTGCCAGCACCTAAGCAGCATCGCCCCCAGTGACTGCGAGAGGCGACCCGCGAAGACCTAGGCGGACCTCCTCCCCCCTAACCCTTCAACCTCACACAACTGAGGTCCACCTCGACCGCGTCGGCATCGGCGGCGCAGGTGGTGGGGCAGAGGAGCATCTCGGTTGGGTTGGCGCGGTCGTTGAGATACCAGCCGCCGTCGGGGCCGCAGGCGGCGGCATCGAAGACGGCGGGGAGAACGGTGGAGGCGGCGCCGGTGATGGAGCGGACCGTGATGGCCGTGTAGTCCACCTCATACTGGTCGCCGGGCGAGGGGAGCCGAAAGGTGCAGGGCACCGGGTCGCTGAGCGAGATGCGCTCGCGCAGGGAGGCAAAGAGGGGCGACCAGTCGGGCTCGCAGATGGAGAGCTGCAGGCCGTCGTGGAGCGTCGCGAGCTGCAGATACTGCTCGCCACGCCCGTCGCCGCAGGAGCAGGTATCGAAGATTCCGCAGCCGTTGATGTAACCCACAAAATCGACGATGGCGTGCGAGGTCCAGCGGCCTTCGAGACCGGCGGTTGTGTCGGCGAAGTTGGCAAACTGCGAGGCCATCGTCGTGCCCCGCTCGTCGTCGTCCGTGACGAAGACAAAGTGGACCCGCGAGTCGGGACGCAGGAAGCCACGCCACTGCCCCACCGTCCGCATCGCCTCCGCCATCGCCTCGCGGCTGTGAATGGGCTCCCGCACATGCAGGAAGCGTTCGCTGTCGGTGTCGGGGCAGCCAGCCGCGCCGCTCAGCGGGGGCGGCACGCAGATTTCAAAGAAGTTGTGAGCCTCAGCCAGGATGGACTGCTGCCTGTCGCTGCCGATGACGACAACCCGGTAGTCGAGCCCCGACCGGCCAATGGCCTCCGCGAAGGCGTTCAGCTCCGCCTCGACCCGGTCAATCTCATCCCCCATGCTCGGCGAGGCATCGATGATCCAGACAATGTCGACGGGCCGAAGCGCACCGGTGGCCCGGAGGGTGAAGTCTTCGCAGCCAGACCCCGCGCCCGAACCGTCGGCCGAAGCATCTGTGGTATCTCCGCCCTGCCCGTCCGTGGCCGTATCGGCAGCCGTGTCTGGGCCTGTGTCTTCAACAGTATCGGCAGCCGTGTCTGCGGTCGAATCCGACTCGATGGTGGTATCGCCCTCGCCAACACCGGTTCCCGAATCAATACTCCCCGCACCGGTGTCGCGTATCGCACCCGCATCGGCCTCGCTCTCCGACCCGGAGGAGGCCGCGGTGCAGGAGGCGAGCAGAAGCAGGGACGACAGAAGAGCAGCAGCGCGCATCGGGGCTCCAACAGGAAGGAAGGCGGAGTGTGCGTTAGCCACAAAGCCCGGTCAATGCCCCCATTGACTTCCGCACACACACCTGCTAGGATGTTCAGCGTTACCGGAGCGCTCTGAGGGGAGTCGCGAGCGGTAACGGGCTTGCACCGGGGAGGAACCCATGAATGAGCAAGAGAAGACGGAGTTGCGTCCCGACGGCAGCGGCGCGGATGGCGCGGGCGACGAGGTGGCCGCCCACAACGAGGCACCTACCGATGGCGACCGGATTGTGGCGCAGATTGGCCGGCTCGCTGCGCTGCGGGATGGCGGGGCGCTCTCAGACGAGGCCTTGGCGGAGGCAACCGCGGAGGTCGAGGGCAAGGTAGCCTTCACGTCGGATGGCAACGGCGGCTTCGTGCTCGACTTTGGCATGATGCCCGACCCGCCGCGGCGGCGCCGGCCTGAATGACGAGAGGCAGGGAGACTTCACCGGAGAGAAGGCGCGTAGAAACAGCTCCCCCTCGGAGCGTAAGCGAAACCCCGCATGGCCAAGATTGGAAAACGAAAGACAGAGTGCCTCGTCAAAGACACCACCGTGGTGCTGCTGAAGCCCTACTGGGACGCCGGCACCATTCGCTTTTATGAGAATGTCGTCTTCGGCATCTGCGGCAAGGTCGTCGCCTCGGACTATCCCCTCGCCGCCCG
>JBIIFW010000376.1:0-2992 GCA_044236985.1 Bradymonadia bacterium
CGATGACTGCTGCCCGAAGGAGGGCGAAGCGGCCGCCGCAGAACCCGCCGTCTCCACGCCCGACGAGGTCAAGGCCGCCCTTGCAGACAAGAAGGTCACCCCGGTTGATGCCAACGGCCCCGAGACCCGCGCCGCCTTCGGCACCCTCCCGGGCGCGCTCCTGCTCGGCGATGCCGGCGTTACCGCCGAGCTGCTCGGCGCAGACAAGAGCCGCGCGCTGGTCTTCTACTGCAGCAGCGAGCGCTGCAGCGCAGCCCCCGGCGCAGCCAAGGAGGCCATGGCGCTCGGCTACACCGAGGTCCGGGTGATGAAGGCCGGCATCAAGGGCTGGGTCGCCGCCGGCTTCGAAGTCGCGAAGTAGTCGAACCCTCTGCCCGTCGCCTGCATCCCGCCAGACAGCTCCTGCTTCGCCTGCAACGGAGCTGCCGACAACTCGGAGATAAGCTCTCAGGGTGAGGGGTCGGCGTTTAGGGGCAGCTGCAGTTTGCGCCGCTGCAGCGGCTCAACGAGACGCCGAGGTTGTAGTAGCCGCGGTGTTCGTCATAGGCGCTGGCGCCACCGTCGACGATGACAAAGAGCCAGCCGTCCGCGGTCGCGTCGTAGGTCCGCGTGGTTGCGTAGCTGTCGGTCCGCGTTGGTCCGGCCGCGCAGAGCACAAAGCTCGGGCAGGCGGAGGCCCCCGCGCCGGTGGCGTCGGGGTTGAACTTGAACTTGAGGAAGCTGCGGAACCCTTCGTCGGTCGCGCAGCGCGTGGTGGTCGTGGTCAGGTTGGCCGAGACCCGCTCGCCTGCCTTGACGTAGATGGCGTAGGAGTGGTCGTTGCCGACATCGAAGGTGGGGCAGGCATCATCGTGGCGGTCGCTTGCGGAGCAGGTGTTCTGGACACCCGAGGTCCAGCTGGCGGCCGCGCTGCTGCGACCGATGATACGGGCACCGCTGCAACGGTCGCGGTTCTGGGAGCCGTTGGCGCAGGCGTTGGCCGGTAGCAGCACGGGGCAGTCGCCCGGGCAGCTAGCGTTGGTCTCGCCGCAGGTACAGGCGCCATCGCCGCAGGAGGCAGCGCTGCCGCTGCTGGTGCAGGCCCCGGAGGCATTGCAGGAGTCGCCGGTGGTGCAGGCGTTGCCGTCATCGCAGGCAATGCCTGTGCGAGCGACCTCGGTGCAGGTTGCCGAGCCGTTGCAGCTCCGGTCGATGCAGGCGGTACTGTTGCAGGTCAGGGCGCTCCCGCGGCAGCTCCCGGCACTGCAGCTATCGCCGTAGGTGCAGGCGTTGCCGTCGTCGCAGGTCGCGCCGGTTCTCCACTGCCAGCTGCCGCCGGCATTCGTGCAGTTGTAGAGGGTGCCGCCGCAGCTGACCGCCGCGCAGGGCGTTTGAACCGTCGCATCGCACCGGAGGCTCTGCTCTGCGCCGCAGGTTCCCGCAGCGCCCTCGGGGCCGCATCCTGTGCAGGCGCCTGCGAGTCGGAGGAGGTTGGGGTCGCCGCACTGGTCAACGCCGCAGCTCCCCGCACGTGTCGCGCAGCCGGAGCCCGGGTTGCAGGTCGCCTCGCAGCAGACATTTCCTGCGCCGGTTGCGCACCGCTTGGAGGTCTCCTCGCAGGCGCAGGCCTCACAGCCGCCCGCGCCGTCGCAGGCTCGGTCGCAGCTTGCGGCAACGTCGATGAAGTCTGCACCCTCGCAACGATCAGCCGGACAGCTTTCGGGCGTGCAGGTGTAGCTGTTGCCGCCGCAGAGCCCATCGAGGCAGCTGTCACGTTGGGTGCACTGCTGCGAATCTGAGCAAGCCGCGGAGGTGCGCCACGCCCAACTGCCCTCCACCGCGGTGCAGTACCAGGCCACGCCGTCGCAGCTCGTTTCGAGGCAGAGGTTCTGATTGGCCTCGTCACACGGCGCAACATCCTCCGGGCGACAGGTTGTACTGCCGCCTGTGTCGGTTGCGTCGGAGGAATCCGGGGCATCGGCGTCGGAGGAATCCGGTGCGTCGGCGTCGGAGGAATCCGGGGCATCGGCAACGGTCGTGTCCGTCGTGACATCAGCAGTGCCGCTATCGGTCGTCACAGCGGTGTCGCCCGCTGCATCGCTGTCGCTGGCATCGGGTTCCCTGCTGCCGTCGGCGCTGCTTGTGTCGCGCTGTCCCTCTCGCACGGGACCACCATCAGCAGTGCTTTCGACAAGCGAGCCGGACGCGCATCCCGCGAGGGCAAGTGTGCCCCACAATCCGAGCCCAGCAAACAGCCTGCCGATTCGCCTCTCCATCTCTGCCTCCTTCAATGCCAACTCACGGAGTATGCATGAGAGAGGCAGACCCTGACAAGCCGCCCATTCTCCCGCTATCGCTCGTTGAATCCGCGACCGTCGAGGATGAAGGAGGAGCAGGCCTCGGCGCGCCGCACCCGCGTCTCGGCCTGCTTCGCACCGGACACATGCAACAGGTGGCTCCGCCGGCGACCAGGCGTCAGCGCCTCCCACGCCGCGCGCAGGCCAGCATCCGCCGCGAGCAGCAGGGCAAGTTCCTCGGCCATCGCCATCTCCGGCGTGGCGACCCGCTTCTTCGCTCCCGCCCGCTCGAGCTGGATTGCCTCGTCAAGAAGTGTCACCAGCACACCCTGCTGCGCCTGCACCTCCTGGAGCGAGCGGAAGCGGAACTGGGTGGAGGCCTGCGAGTTCTCGCCTGCGCTCTCGAGGAGCCCCTCCGCTGCCTTGAGCTCCGCGCCTCGAAAGAAGGAGACCCCGCAATGGTCCTTGAGCGCCATCAGCATGGCCACATTCTTGCCGCCGAGCGTGTAGCAGGGAAAGCCCCACTTCATCTCTTCGGTGAGCCCTGAGGCGAGCAGCGTGGCGCGGAGCGCTACAAGCGGTTTGTTCCAGATCAGCGCCTTGCAGGCGGGTGTCTTGAACTTGGAGCAGCGACCGCAGCCATCGGCGAGGAAGGAATCGGCGTTTGCATTGTTCATCGTTCGTCTCGCGCGTGGGACGGTTTGCGGCGCGGGGAT
>JBIIFW010000050.1:0-11092 GCA_044236985.1 Bradymonadia bacterium
GGCATGATGGTCGACAACGCCCGTCCGCTCGGCCACCTCTCCTACACGGCCGGCATTGGCTTTGACTGGGCCGGCAAGCCGCTCGTCGAGACGAACGGAACCGACGAGACGCAGGCGCTCATTGCGTCGCAGGGAACGGCCTCGTTGCTCGCCGGCATCGGCCTCTGGGAGCGGCTCGAGCTCTCGATGGAGCTGCCGGTGGTGCTCGTGCAGACGACCAACGCGCCGCGCAACCCGCTCGCGCTGCGCTTCAGCGACATTGCTGAGGGTGGCGGTCTTGGAGACATCCGCGTCACGCCCAAGGTGCTGCTCTTCGGGCCCAAGAAGGCGGCCGAGCCGGGCTTCGCGATGTCGTTTGCCTCGGACGTGGTCATCCCGACGGGTTCGGGAGCCAAGTTCCAGGGCGGCGCCTTCCGCGTTGCGCCGCGGCTTCTGGGCGACTGGGTCTTCGCGCCCGGCTTCTGGATTGCAGGCAACGCCGGCGTGCAGCTCCTCGAGAATGTGGTGCTCGGCAACTACGAGCAGGGTACCGCGCTGGTCTGGGGCGGCGCTGCCCGTATCCCGCTGACCAAGTGGCTCGGCCTGACCGCCGAGGCGACCGGCACGCGGACCTTCGCGGGCGACGAGGAGAATGCGCTGGAGCTGCGCCGGCTCGGCCTTGTGGGGCTCGAGGCCACCTTTGCCACGAACTGGAGTGTCAAGCTGGCCGGCGGTAGCCGCCTGGCCACGGGCGTCGGCAACCCCGAGTTCCAGGGCGGCCTGACCGTCGCCTACACCATGGACTACGACCCCGACGCCGACCGCGACACCATCATGGGCAGCCTCGACCGCTGCCCCGACGAAGCCGAGGACTTCGACGGCTTTGAGGACAGCGACGGCTGCCCCGAGCGCGACAACGACAAGGATGGCGTCGACGACCTGCTCGACAAGTGCGAAGGCCAGCTCGAGGACTTCGACGGCTTTGAGGACAGCGACGGCTGCCCCGAGCTCGATAATGACAAGGACGGCTTCAACGACGACGCCGACAAGTGCCCCATCGCCCCCGAAGACAAGGATGGCTTTGAGGACGACGACGGCTGCCCCGAAGAGGACAACGACCAGGACGGCGTCATCGACGGTCTCGACAAGTGCCCGAAGGACAAAGAGGACCTCGACGGCTTCGAAGACAAGGATGGCTGCCCCGAAGAGGACAACGACCAGGACGGCGTGCTCGACGGTGCCGACAAGTGCGCAGACCAGCTCGAGACGCTCAACGGCGTCGACGACGGGGACGGCTGCGCGGACGAGGGCCTCTTCGAGGTCAACCTGGCGCAGGGCACAGTGAAGTTCGCCACGCCCATCCGCTTTGCCGGCGTGACCGCAACGCTGGACGAGGGCTCCACGGCGACCGTCGCCGCCCTCACCGCGCTGCTCAAGCAGAGCGAGGGGCTCCGTCTCCGCCTGGTTGTGCACACGGGCGACGCCGGCTTCGAGGCCGCCAACCTGTCGCTGTCGGAGGAGCGCTCGAAGGCGCTCGCTGCCCTCATCGCCACCGACGGCCTGTCGATTGATCGCATCGCGACGGCTGCCTATGCGTTGGCCGCCACCGACAGCGACGCCGGCACCCATCGCATCGAAGTGCGCGTGGAGCGCTAACTCTTTCAACGATTTGAACCGAACCAGAGGATCTCCGATGAGCAAAGATAATCTGCCCAACGTCAGCCCCGAAGAAGAGCGCTACTTCAGCAAGAAGGAGTTCGACCGCCGCGAGTTTGTGCGGCAGCGGCTCGAGCGCGAGGTGAAACACCACCGCGAGCTGCGCCACATCGGCGAGGCGGTGGGCGACACATCAACGGAGATCGCCGAGCGCATCCGCAAGCTGGGCTTCGACGGCGAGACCGCCGTGCTCTTCAACATCCTGCCCTTGGTCATCGTCGCCTGGGCAGACGGCAAGGTCAGCGGCAAGGAGCGGACCGTTATCTTCAAGTGGCTTGAGTCTCGTGGCATCGCCGAAGATAGCGAAGCCTGGACGATGATGGGCACGCTGCTCGAAAAGCGCCCGGCCGACCATGTGCTGGAGGAGGGCTTGCGCCTGCTCGCGCTGGTCTCGTCGCACAAAGAGGGTCAGGCGAAGACGCTGGTCGACCTCTGCTTCGGCCTCGCGGAGGCGCACGGCGGCTTCCTCGGTCTGGGCAAGAAGATGTCGGACGAGGAGCGGACGCTCATCCACCACATCGCCGAGGTCCTTGGACCGGAGGCTGTGGCCGAAGCGCAGCTGCTGCTCAAGGCCAAGGGCGCAATCGGCTAGGAGCCGACGGCCGGCGCCTAGGGCGTGGTCGTGAGGTTCAGGCCGCCCGGGTAGCCGTAGCTCACCGCGTTGTCGTAGCCGTAGCCGTAGAGGCCGAAGGGCTGCGCGGCGGAGAGCTGATAGGTGCCTGCGCCGCGGTTGAGGTGGGCGAAGGCCCAGCTCCGGGTGCCAAACGGGGTGAACTCCGACTCGGCCACCGCAACGCCGTTGACGCGGAGTTCGACGCCAACCGGCTTTACGACCGTGAGGTAGTCCTGCGCGTAACCGGCGGGAACCTGGATGACGTAGTCGGTGCGGAACTGGTCGGAGGGGACCATCAGGGTGAGCGAGGGGTCGCCGCCGTAGCGGCTCACGCCGAGCGCCTGCTGGCTGACCATATACTGCCCGACGAGGACGGGTGCGGTGGCAGCGAGCTCGAAGGAGATGGGGGTCTGCACCTCGACGAACTGGCCGGCGTTGAGGGTGACGCCGTCGAGACCGGCGATGGGGGGCTGAGTTGTGATGCGGGTGCCGTTGGTGTCTGCGACCACGCGCCACCAGTCGTTCTCGGTGCCGCGGGGCGGCGTGTGGATGCAGAGGAAGGTGGAGCGCCAGGTCTCGACGGGGAAGAGCTGCTCCTGCAGGTGGTCGGCGCAGCAGTTGCCCGACTCGCTCTCATCACCGATGACCGCCTGTTCGTGGCCTGAAAAGACGACGATGGGGCGGTCGGCCTCGACCAGCGAGCCGGTCGGGTCGGCCTCGACGGGCGGGAAGGAGAAGACGGAGGAGAAGGCGAAGTTGAGCACCTGGCCTGTCTCGAGGGTGAAGGTGTGGGGCACGCCGGCGGTGAGGCCGGTGAGGCCGCCACCGTTGTCGGCAGCGGCGCTGAGCGTGACGGTCACGTTGGTGCGGGGCTGGGTGGCGACGACGGTAAACCAGGCGCGCTGCGCGGGGAAGCCGAGCGCGGCTATCCCGCCCGTGAGGCTCATGACCCGGTAGCGGCGGCCGAGCGCGTTGGCTGGGAGCATGAGCGAGGCGTCGTTGGAGAAGACGCCGAGGTCGTTGAGCGGGCTGAACTGGTAGGCGACGACCGGCTCGGTGGTGGTCACCTTGAAGGAGCGGGAGGTGATGCCGGTGTCGGCGATGCTGGCGACGGGGAAGGTGAGGACGCCGGTGGAGCGGGGCGCGACGGTGATGCCGGCCGGCGCGATGAAGGTGCGGTCGGTCGAGATGACATCGACGTCGGCGGGGTAGTCGCCGACGTTGGCGATGACCACCGAGTGGGGGACCTCGTCGGGGTGGGGCACGGAGATGTCGTGGAACTGGGGCAGGTCGACCGACCAGTACTCGCAGCCGATGTAGGAGGGGTCTTTGACGGCGGCGATGCAGCCGGAGACACACTCGCCATTCTCGCAGACGCGGAGGCTCCGGCGGTCGCAGGTCTCGGTGAAGTTCCAGCTGGTGCCGTCGCTGCTGCAGGTGGAGATGGTGAATTCGTCATCGCAGCGGGTCTCGCCGGGGCGGCACTGCTGGGCGCCGCAGAGGCCATCGAGGCAGAACTCACCGGTGGCGCAGTCGGCGGCGATGAAGCCGGTGCCGGCCTCGTTGCAGAGGTTTCGCTGGGTGGAGGAGACGCAGCCGCGTACCTGGCCGGGGGTGCAGCTCTCGCCGGGGACGCAGCGACCGAGCCGGCAGACCTCGGTGCCCGCGCAGGCAGTGCCCTCCACCCAGGTGCCGCCCGTGCAGGTCTCGGGCAGCCCGGAGGTGCTGCAGTCGATGGCGCCCTCCGCGCAGAGCGCCGTGTCGGGCGTGGTGTCGAGGGCCGTGTCGGCTTCGGTGTCGGCGGCAACGCCCGTGTCCACAGCGCCGCTGTCTACGGCAGCGCCCGTGTCGGTAGCACTGCCCGTATCGCGGCCGCCGTCACAGTTGGAGCCGCGGCAGACGCTGACGCCCGAGGAGGCGCTGTCGTCACCGCATGCAGCGAAGAGGAGCGCGGCAACGAAGGAGAGGAGCGTGGGGTGGCGCATGGAGAGGGTCCTCACAGGGAGCGGAGCCGGCGGCGCCGGGCAAGCAGGAGCGCTGCAAGCGGGAGGAGGAGCGAGGCTGAACCGCCGCCCGCGGCGCTGCAGCCGTCGTCGGTCGCGGGGGGCTGTGCGGGGGTGACATCGGGCATGACGTCGGCCGCATCGGCAGAGCTGTCGAGGGCGGTGTCGTCGGCCGCGTCGGGCGTCGGCGTTGTGTCGAGGGCCGTGTCGCCAGTGCTGCTGTCGACTTCGGTATCGGCCGTCGTATCTGTGTCGCCGGTGTCTCCCGCCGTGTCTTCGACGACCCCCGTGTCGGTCTCGGTCGAGGCCGCGCGGAAGCGGAAGGTGAAGGGGACGAAGGGGGCCTCTGCGTCGTCGGTCGCAAAGAGGAGCCGCCCCTCATAGTCGCCAGCTTCGGGGGTGACCGACCAGGCCAGTTCGGTGGAGCCCCAGAAGAGCTGCTCGGTGGTGGTCACGTTGACCAGCTCCCAGGCAACGACCGAGGTGGGATCGGCGATGGCAACGCCATCCTTAGAGAGGGTGAGCGAGGCCTCCGCGATGGCATAGGTGCGGAGCAGGGCGCCGCCGAGCAGCTCGGTCTCGAGCCTGGGGAGCTCGGTGGTCGTGCCGACGGGGAAGGAGCCGTAGTCCATCGGGGTCTCACGCGAGAAGGCGAGCCGCGGCGCGACTCCGCTGCCGACGACCGAGATGGTGCCGACCTGCTCGTTGTCGCGGGCGGAGACGGTCCAGACGAGGCCGTTGCTGCTCGGCTGGATGGGGGTGAAACGGAACCGGACGATGGCAGAGCCACCAGCCGCGATGGGCAGGGTGACGCTGTCGGTCGGCGCGCCGGTCACAGGGTTGAGGAGCTGCAGGCGCGAGGTGTCTCCCGCGCCATCGCCGACCGTCACGACCTCGTCTTCGGTGCCGGAGTTCTCGATCTCGACGCCGCCGTCCCGGTAGGCGCCGACGGCGGTTGCGGCCAGGTCGACCCGCTCTCGGAAGAAGAGCGAGGGGGGCGGCACGATGCGCGGGATGAGGGTGATGGCGTCGACGAGCGTGACCTCGCCGTGCGGCCCTGCGAGCGTGACCGAGGCAAGCCCGGGGGAGGCTGTCGGAGCGACCGTGACCGTCACCGCGGCGTTGG
This sequence comes from Bradymonadia bacterium, assembly GCA_044236985.1. GTDB lineage: Bacteria > Myxococcota_A > Bradymonadia > REDH01 > REDH01 > CAIWGR01. Next base: position 5,438 of record JBIIFW010000050.1, read on the forward strand.
TGGGGTCGGCGGCGCGGAAGTCGGTGGCGCCGACGGCTGAGCCTGCGTCGAAGGTATCGAGGCCATCGAGGTTGAGCCCTTCGACAGCAACGACGGTCTGCAGGCCAATCTCGAGCCGGTCGGGCCGGAGCCGGTAGACAGTGAGCGGGCCGGGCTCGACGGTGAGCGCCGCCGCGGAGGTGGAGAAGAGGCCGCCTGTGCCCAGCGCCACATCGCGGCTGCCGAGCGGGGCATCGTCGCGGACGGTGGCGTCGAAGCGGAGCTCAGTGGGGTTGATGAGTTCGAGGTTGGCGGCGGTGACACGGCTGCTGATGAGCAGTTCATCGACGAGGTCGAGGTTCTCGCCCGAGAGCGTGACGGTGGTGGTGGTACCCCGCACGAGCGATGCGGGCGTTGCGGAGATGAACAGCGCATCGGCGCCGGCAACCGAGAAGAGGTCGGGGACCGCGAGCCGTTCGATTCCGCGGCGGAGGATGACGGGGCGAGGGCCGGCGAGCGCGGATGCGCCGACCGTGGCGGTGAAGGTGGCCCGCGTGGGCGAGGTGGCCGTGAAGTCGATAATGTCGATCCCTGCGCCGAGGTCGAAGCCTGTGAGGGTGTCGAGGTTACGGCCGCCGAGCGTGACCAAGGCGGTGTCGCCGCGGGCGAGCAGGGGCGGGTCGACGAAGAGGGCGGCCGGCGCCCCGGCGACGACGCCGAGCGAGGCGTTGGCAGAGGCGCCACCCGCCTCCGCGAAGGTGAGCAGCCGGTCGCCCAGTGCGGCGGTCTCGCCGACCGTGACGGTGAAGGCGATGCGGTTGGGGTTGGAGGCCCAGGCGGAGGTAACCGCGACACCGCCGGGGGCCACCGAGGCCTCCACGAGCGCCTCGAGGTCGTCGCCCTCCAGCACCACGGTGGAGCGGGCGCCGCGGGGGAGCTCCGCTGGGGTAATGGAGGTGAAGCGGGGGCGCCGCACGACCGAGAAGAGCGAAGGCGCCGTGAGTGGCCCCTCGTCGGCATCCACCTCGACGGTGTAGGCGCCGAGCGGCGCATCGAGGGGCACATCGAGCTGCACGATGATCTCGCCGGAGCCATCGAGCGTCCGGTCCTCAAAGCTGACGACGAAGTCGGCGATGCGGACGCCGCTGATGAGGGTCACACCGCTCACCTGCAGCACCGCCGCAAGCGACTCGCCACGCACGGCCTCTGCCGGAGTGAGCGCATCAAGCGACTGCGCGAAGAGCTGACCGGGCAGGGCCAGGAGCAGGAGGAAGAGGAGGGCGGCGGTTCGCATCAGCGGCATGGCGGTTCCTGCGCGGCGGCACCGGTTGAGGAGCCTCGTCGGGGGCGACGGTGGCAGTTTACCCTGCTTGCCCCAACGGGAGCAACCTTCGACGGTGAGGACGGTGCGCTGCAGCTGCCTCGTGCGCGCTGCGAGAGCCTAGTGCGCGCCTACGTCGATGCCCCACTTCTTGGTCAGGAAGCCCTTGCGGCCCGACAGCGACCGGTAGGTCCGGTAGTTGAGGGCATTGGTCTTGTAGTAGTCTTGGTGGTAGTCCTCTGCGACCCAGAATGTGTCGGCCTGTTCAATGGGGACGATGATAGGCTCCTCGAACCGCTTCGATGCCTCGAGCTCGGCACGCGAGGCCTCCGCGGTGGCCCGCTCTTCGGGCGTCGAGACGTAGATCGCTGGCCGGTACTGGGTGCCACGGTCGCCGAACTGGCCACCTGCATCGGTCGGGTTCATGGTGCGCCAGTAGAGATCGACGAGCTGCTTGTAGGTGACCTGCTTGGGATCGTAGCGGACGAGCACCGCCTCGGTGTGGCCGGTCGAACCGCTGCTGACCTCCTGGTAGGTGGGGCGCTGCTCCGGACCACCCGTGTAGCCCGAGATGGCATCGCTGACGCCGTCGATGGCCTCGTAGGGCCCCTCCATGCACCAGAAGCAGCCGCCCGCGAAGATGGCGATGGCCTCGCCGGGCGCGGCGGGGGCGGCGACGACGGTACCTTCCACAGCAGCGGAGCCCTTTGCATCGGCGGGCGCTGCAGAGGCGCCGCAGGCGGCACAGAGCAAGACGAAGAGGAGAGAGAGGAGTGTGGCTGGCTTCATGGCTTCGCCTCCTTCGCCGCCGCTGGCGGCGCCTGTGCGGCCGGCTCGAAGACGAGCGAGGCCGAGTTGATGCAGTAGCGGAGGCCGGTGGGTGCAGGTCCGTCTTCGAAGAGATGGCCGAGATGGCCGCCGCAGGCGTCGCAATGGACCTCGGTGCGGACCATGCCGTAGCTTCGGTCGGAGGTCTCACCGACCCGACCGAGCTCGATGGGGCGGGTGTAGGAGGGCCAGCCTGTGCCGCTATTGAACTTGTCTTCGGAGGAGAAGAGCGGCGCACCGCAGCCGGCGCAGCGGTAGACGCCCGCCTCGTGGTGGTCCCAGAGAGCGCCGGAGAAGGCCCGCTCTGTGCCATGCTCCCGGAGCACCTCGAAGCGGCTCGCAGAGAGCTGCTGGCGCCATTCCTCGGGCGACTTCACCACCTTCTCGCCCACGCGGGGAATGTTGGCAAAGCCTAGGCCGCTGCCGTCGGCGGTGGCGGGCAGGCCGCGGGTCTCGAGGCCGGCTCCAACAGGCTGCGAGCTGCCAGCGGTGCAGGCGGCTGCGACGAGCAGGCAGATGATGGCTGAAAAGACTGTCTGGAGGCCAGGGAGGCGCATCTTCAACTCCGTGAGAGCGTAGAAGGTTGGATGCAGACCGCGCGCGGGGGGTGCGGTCAGGCGCGACGGCTGCGCGACCCTGTTGGCAGGGGTACAACTGGAGCACCACACACCACCATTCCCAGCCTCTCTCGAAGCCCGTTCCTCCTTTGAGGTTGGCAGGCGATGGTGTACCGTTCTGCCCAGTCCTGTCACCTCCGACGAGTTGAACCTATGCGCCTCTCCCGTCTCGCCTGTCTGCTCTTGCTCGGCGTCATGTCTGGTTGCGCGTCGGCCGACGTCATCGCGATTGGCGATGGCAGCGGGAGCGGTGCGGAGAGCGACACCGGCGGAGGCGACGACACCGCGACCGAAGACACCACCGTCGATACCGCGACCGAAGACACCACCGTCGATACCGCGACCGAAGACACCACCGTCGATACCGCGACCGAAGACACGGGCGCAGACACCGCCGCCGACACCGACCCAGTCGACACGACGGTCGACACCACCGTCGATACGACGATCGACGACACCACCATCGATGACACAGGCAGCGACACCTCCGCAGATACCACCATCGACGACACCTCCGCAGATACCTCTGCCGACACCACCATCGACGACACCACCGTCGCCGATACCGACCCCACAGACACCACCATCGATGACACAGGCAGCGACACCGGCTCCTTCGTCGCCGTCTGCGGCAACGGCACCGTCGAAGAGGGCGAGGTCTGCGACGACGGCAACCGGCTCCCGAACGATGGCTGCGACATCAGCTGTCAGCTCCCGGCCACGGGCCTCTGCTCGACCTGCACCTCCGACGCGGGCTGCCCGCTCCGCGGTGGGCTCTGCCTCGCACTCGACAACGGCGACTTCTGCTCCGTCGGCTGCGGCACCGGCTGCCCCGGCGGCTTCACCTGTCAGATTGTCACCTCGGTCGACGGCTTCTCAGGACGCCAGTGCCTGCCGCTCACCAACACCTGCGGCATCCTCACCTGCCCCGATATCGACGGCGACCGCATCTGCGACGCCCGTGACATCTGCCTCCTGGGCGACGACCGCCTCGACATCGACGGCGACGGCATCCCCGACGCCTGCGACATCCCCATCGAGCTCTGCAGCAGCCTCATCGATGAGGATGGCGATGGCGCCATCGATTGCGACGACCCAGACTGCGACCTCGACCCCATCTGCGCCGCCATCCCCAACGAGGACTGCTTCAACGGCATCGACGACGACTTCGATGGCCTCACCGACTGCCTCGACACCGCCTGCCTCCGCGTGACGGGCTGCGCTCCCACCCGCGAAACCTCCTGCACCAATGGAGCCGACGACGACTTCGACGGCTCGCCCGACTGTGCCGACGCAGACTGCGCCTCCGATGTTGCCTGCCGACCGGCCGCCGAGACCTCCTGCACCAACGGAACCGACGACGACTTCGACGGCCTCACCGACTGCGCTGACGCAGACTGTGCCCGCGTCGTCCCCTGCGTCCCCGCCACCGAGACCAGCTGCACCGACCGCATCGACAACGACATCGACGGTCTGCAGGACTGCAACGACCCCGACTGCACCTCCAACGCAGCCTGTGGAACCCTGCTCGATGGCACCTGCGGTGCCGCCTTCCGCATCGACGCCGCCGGTACCTTCTTCGGAGACACCACCGGCTCCGACAACACCTCTGCCGGCATCAGCTGCTTCGGTGGGACCGGCAACCCTGACGAGGCCTGGGACATGCTGCTCCCCCGCGAAGGCACCGTCTGCATCGACACCATCGGCTCGACGATGGACACCGTCCTCTACCTCCGAGACAGCTGTCCGGGCAGCAGCGACATCGCCTGCAACGACGATACCGCGGGCCTTGGAAACGCATCCCGCATCCAGTTCTTCGCCGAGGCCGACACCCGCTACTTCATCAATGTGGACAGCTTCTCAACGCCCGGCCCCTACATCCTCCGGGTCCGCTACGGCAGCTGCACCGGCCTCCCCGCACCCGAGCTCTGTGCAGACCGCACCGACAACGACGGCGACGGCGCCATCGACTGCGCCGACAGTGACTGCCGCAACGACCCGAGCTGCATCGCCGGCGTCAGCGAGACCATCTGCGACGACGGCCGCGACGACGACGGCGACGGCACCATCGACTGCAACGACCTCGACTGCTTCGGACGCGCCGAGTGCTCCGAGAACTGCAACGACGGCATCGACAACGACCGCGACGGCTACTTCGACTGCTACGACTCGGTCTGCCTCACCGACGCCCGCTGCAACTTCAGCTCCACCAGCGGAGGGATCTGCGAGTCCCCCTTCCTCGTCGAGCCCATCAACCCCACCAACAGCTGGAATGTGAACACCGTGGGCGGCCCGGATCAGACCACCGTCTCCTGTGGCTTGGGCACAGCCGCTAGCCCCGATGTGGTCTTCGCCTTCCAGCCCTTCGACAGTGTCCCCGCCACCTACTGCTTCGACACCTCAGGCTCCGACTACGACACCGTCGTAGAGGCCCGCACCCGCTGCACCGACACCGCCACGACAATCCGTTGCGAAGACGATACCGCGGGCGTTCAGCAGACCCGTTTCACGCTCAACACCACGCCCGGCGTCTACTACTACCTCATCGTCTCGGGCTTCAACGGCGCCAGCGGCAACCTCTCCATGGCCGTCTCCAGCGGCCCCTGCTTCTGACTCTCTCCGCGGCCCCTGTGGGCTGCATCACGCATCGGTTGAGCTCATGAAAATTGTCGTTCTTGGTGGCGCAGGTGGTGTTGGCAGCGTGGCAGTGCGGGCGCTTGCGACCCAGCCCGATGTGACGGAGCTCGTGGTCGCCGATGTGCGGCTCGAGGCAGCCGAAAAGGTGGTGCAGGCCGTGGGTCGCGCGGGCATGAAGGCTGCGGCCTTCGACGCCTTCGATGCTGCAAGCCTCGCGGCGGTGATGGCCGGCGCCGACTGCGTGCTCAACTGCGTGGGCCCCTTCTACAAGTT
>JBIIFW010000377.1:0-2990 GCA_044236985.1 Bradymonadia bacterium
CTCGCTCCGCTGCTGCTGCTTGTTACCCGCCGCAGACGCTCCCGCTAACCGCCGGCGCGGAGCCTTCTCCGCGTAGGGCGCTACCTTGCAAGGTGCCATGGCCTCCCTCTCCGATCCGGTACAGCGCGAATCGAACAAGCCTCCCATCTTCGTCATGGGTGTCTTGGACTACCAGCTCTTCCAGCAGAGCCTGGCTTCGCTGGTGGAGCGGGCACGCAAGCCAGCCGGTGCCGCAGAGACGGTCGGCACACTGCGGGCGCTGGTTGCAGGCATCGCAGACAAGGGCGCGCGGGATTTGGCGGCCACCCACCTCGACCGGATGGAGTCGTCGCTCTCCAACAACCGGTGGAACCGGGCGGCGGCCGGACAGATTCTGGAGTTGGCCTGCGTTGACGAGGCGGTGCAGCTGCCCGACCTCGCCGGCCAGTTCGAGAAGGTTTCGCCCTTCCTCTACGCCTGGAACCCAGACGTTGCGGAACACATCTTCACCTTCCTCCACTTCCTCTCCGACCGGACGCTCCCCTGGGCGACGACGGTTGAGTGCTGGCGTGCAGCCCTGCCGCCGACCGATGTGACTGTGCATGCGGAGGCCTTCGGAGCGCTCACGCCTCGGGAGCTCGGTCGCATCATGACGGAGGCCGAAAGCGGCGAGGTCTTCGGACCGGCTGATATCGAGGAGCTTACGGTCTGGTGGACTGCGGTGCGGCGCGTGGTTCGGCTGTCGGAGCGGCTCGAGCGGGGCGTCTTCGTCGCCACCCGCTACCCCATCAACTGAGGCTGCTCAGCGGTCGCCTTCGAGGAGCCGCTGCACCGCATCGCGGACGGGCACCGCACCCGAGAGCGCGTCGTGAGCGGCCTGCGTCATCGGAACGGGGATGCCGCGCAGGGCTGCTGCCTTGACGACCGCCGCGGCCACCTCGGGCCCGAGGGCGTCGGAGAAGGACTCCGAGGCGGAGCGGCTCCCCGTGCGCCCCAGAATCTGACCCAGCGCGTAGTTGGGCTCGATGCGGCGAACCGAATCGACCGTGCGCCCCAACCCCGCCAGCCCGGAGAAGGTGGCCGGCGAGGCGCCGAAGGCTTCGCCCACTCGCATCGCCTCGGCGAAGCCACGCGTCACAAGAATGGAGTGGGCCGCCTCGCCGAGCCCGAGCCCGTCGCTCATGCCGGCAAGCAGCGTGGTGACCTGGCTCAGCGCCGCAGCATACTCCACACCCTCGATGTCTGCGGTCGATTCAACCACGATGGAGCGAGAGGCGAAGACGGCACGAACCGCGGCGATGACGCGGGGGTAGGCGCTGCCTACGACGACTGCGTTCGGGCGGCCGGCGAGCATGTCGGCGACGTGGGCAGGACCTGCCATGACACCCACCTGCCTGATGGCGGAGAGGCTGATGAGGCGCTGCGAGACGCGGCGGAGCCCGGTGCCGTCGAGCGTGTGGACGGCGTGGACCACCTGATGGGCGCCGTCGAGCTCGGGGGCGATGCGCTCAAAGACGCTGGGGAAGTAGTCGCGGGAGGTGGTGACGAAGAGCAGCGTGCAGGCGGCCGGCAGCGCGGCGGGGTCGGTGGTGACCTCGACGCCTGCATGCAGAGAGGCGAGTTCGGGTACAATCTGGGTCGCGTGGCGGGTGGCGCGGAGCTCGGCGGCCCGGTCCTCGAGCGAGGTGAAGAGGAGCACCCGGTGTCCGTGGCTTGCGACGACATGGGCGAGCCCGATGCCAACGCGGCCCGCGCCGATGACGCCGATTGCGGTGCGCTGTAACTCAGCCATGGCCGTACCCTCCCGTGCCTTCGGCCAGCTCGTTCTCCAGGCCGTATCCGCGCAGCCGGTTGCCGTAGAAGTAGACCAGCTGCGGCTCGCTCACCTGCACATAGCCCTCGACGAGTGCTGCGACAGCCGGCTTGTGGTAGGTTGTCCAACCCGCCGCGGCGGCACGGAGCAGGGTCACGGGGTCGAGCGCAGCGGCCTCTGCAGAGAGCCGGATGCGGCCCGCGTCGGCCTCGCGTCGCAGGAGCCGCGCCAGCCGTTCGACCTCGCCCGACAGCACCGAGGTGGAGATGCGGAGGCCGCGTGCAAAGCGGAAGAGCGCGTAGAAGTCCCACGAGCCATGCTTGCGCCGCAAGTGCTCGTAGAGCGCGAAGGAGACGATGTGGAGCGGCGAGACAGCGTTGTTCCGCATGAAGGTCTCGACGAGCCTGCCGCCCAGTTCGCGCGTGTACTGTCGGTCGCGGTCGCGGTCGATTGCGGGCTTGCCGCCGACCCAGAGATAGCGGCGCGTGTCGAGCACCTGGCCGGCCGGCCCGACCGAGCGGCCGAGCTCGTCGAGTTCGTTGCCGAAGACATCGGTGGGGTTGCAGAAGCGGAGGCTGATGGGCGCCTCTTTGTCGAGCGCGTCTTGGATGAAGCGGGCGACGCGGGCCGGCTGATGAAACTCGTCCTGCTCGATGATGGAGCGCCCCTTGCCGCGGTGGCGGAGGTGGTCCTCGATGAGGGTGTTGGCCTCGAGCACATGGGTGTAGTTGATGACGACCGGGACGACGAAGACCTCGGGCCGGACCATGCCTGTAGTCACATTTCGGACGTAGGCTCCGACGACGGAGCCGAGCAGTCCGAGCTTGAGCTGCTGCTCGATCTGGTTGGTGCGGCTCCGCTTGCCGGCTGCGAAGAAGAGGCCGGGGTAGCCGCGCTCGATGAGGCACTGCGAGAGCTCGGTGAGGACGACCTTGTAGAGTTTGTGTTCGAGCCGCCTGTCGACACGGTAGGCGCCGAGGTTGCGCATGAAGGCGGCGGTGAGGGGATTGTCGAAGAGGCTGACCTCGGCGCCGTAGGCAACGGCTGGGAGCCCCGCCTGATGGATGGCCCAGCCGATGAGGAGGTTGTCCATGTGGCTGGAGTGGGTGGGCACGAAAACGAGGGTTCCGCGCTGCGCGAGGCGGCGCAGATGCTCGAGGTTGCCCTCGATGCGGACGCGGTCTGCGAGCCCGGAGAG
>JBIIFW010000051.1:0-11065 GCA_044236985.1 Bradymonadia bacterium
GCGGTCCAGTTCCTGCTCGGTTGGGAGCGTGCCCACCCCGAGGTCTTCGTGCTGCCAGAGGCCAACTTCTTCCTCGGCGTCTTGGCCCTCGCAAAGGTGCGGACGGGCCGCATCAAAGAGGCGAGGGCACGGCTCGGCTCCATCACCGTCAACAAGACAGACATGGACCAGCGCTTCATGCTCCTCTTGGTCGGCGCCTACATCGACATCGCAGAGAACCGGCTCGAACCGGCCCTGAATCAGCTCCTCGCCCTGCGCCAGGAGACCCACCATGAGCGGGGCCTCGTTGCCATCCTCGAGCCGCTCTCTGACCTCTATGCGGCGCTCGGAAACTACAAGCTCGCCTATGATGCAGCCGTCGAGCGCCGTGAGATCCTCGCCCGCCTCAAGAAGGCCATCCGGGACATCTCCGACATCGAGGCCGAGGCCCGTCGCCGCATCCGCATCAAGTAGCCTGCGCTACCAGGTGAGGTAGAAGACCAGCCAAGCCAGCGCCCGATAGAGCATCGCGATCGATACCGACCGCGTCTGCCACATCAGCGCGCTCGCAGGCAGCGCCACCAGCAGCCACCAGATGACGGTCGCCAGCGAGGCCACCTGCATGTCGCCCGTACCGGCGAGCACCAGCAGCCCCGTGTAGAGCGCCGACATGCTGCCGGCCACGACAATGCCCTTCACGGGATGTTCCACGTCGAGCAGCAGCGTGCGGGCCACAAGACCCTCGAAGAAGAGCCCTTCGGAGGCGGCACGCAGCAGCGAGACCACCACAATGGAGACGACCGGGAACGAGGCATTCGGGTCGCCCTTGAGCACAGAACCGAGCACCGCACCTGCAAGCGCACCGCCGAGCGGGATCGCCCAGTGCCAGGCTGCAGAAGGCCGCCAGCCAAAACGGGAGAAGGCCTCAAAACGCACGCCGCGCACCGAGAAGTAGGCAGCCAAAAGCAGCGCAAACGCCCGTCCGTAGTGGAGGCCATTGTCCAATTCTGGGAGGAGCTCGTTCGCGTCGGTCTTCACCACAAAGGCCAGCACCGCGGCGGCGACCAACACCGTCACAAGCGGAACCATGATCGACCGGGTCCCCTCCTCCTCGTCGCCCGAGCCCCACTGCAGCGGCTCCGTCGTCAGCTCGGGCGGCGCAGCCATCAGCGCCTCGAGCTCCCGCAGCCGCTCCTCTGACGCCGCGTTCGTCTTGCTCAAGATCGCCGACGCAGACAGGGCGGCCAGCGCGGCCCGCAGATCAGAGGCGGCGAGCAGCGCGAGCGCATCGCCAGGCGCGGGCGCAAGGTCGATTGCCTCGGCCACGGTCGGCTGCCGGCCCATGCGGGCCTGCCGCTGCCGGAGCACCCGCGACAGCTCGGGATGCGCAAGCACCACAAAACACTGGGCGAGCCGGCAGCGGATCTGGTGCAAGAGCTCCCGATCCTCCGAGCTCTGCGCCAGCGGCGCCACGCTCCGCTCCACCTGCTTGAGCCGCTCACGCGTGCAGGCTGCGATCCGCTCGGGACCATCGGTCCCAAGTACGCCAAGCGCATCTTCGATCCGCATGTGGGTGAGCCGCTCGTAGAAGACGGCAGGGGGTATCGAGAGGCCGTTGCCCGCCGTTGGGCCCGCGCCGACGACCGACATCACGGCACCCGTGATCATCGACATCGCGCCACGCTTGTTGGCGGCCAGCAAGCTCGCCGACTGCCGCGACGATGGCGCCTTGCCGCTCACCTGCTCGAAGGCATCCTCGATCGGCAGCGCCAGCGAGAGCACCTCGCGCAGTACCGCGGGACGGCCAAGCTCCTGCTCCCGCTGCAGCAGCCGCTCCTTGAGGTTGGGGAAGGCGAGCAGCGTACAGGCCTGCGAGATGAGCCCCATGATCTCCGTCACCGCCGCCACCTCTGCCGGCTCATACCAGCGGGGCTTCATGAGAGCCTCGATCTGCGCCAGACGCGCACGAGCGCAGGCCAGCGCGAAGTCTGGCGGCTCGGCCGGGCCGCAACCCACCACCTCCTGCAGCAGCGCCTCCAGCAGACGAGCCCGGAAAGCCTGCGGCCGCAGCCGCATCAAGGCATCGGGGAAGGGCCGCGGCGCCCGCCACGGCAGCGAGCCATCCGCTGCAGGCTCGGGCGCCTGATCGGGCGCAGCAAGCGCACGTACCACCGCTGAGGGGGCCGGTTGCGGACGGACCACCGCTGAGGGGGCCGACTGAACGGCGCGGTTCTCAGAACCAGGTACGCTGCCACGCAGCGGCGCAGGCGGACGAGTGCCGCCGGAGGGCGACAGAGGACGAGCCACGGAAGAAGGCTGAACCGGCGGGAGGGTCGCGCGGGGAGCCGCCACAGGAGGCAGCGTCGCCTGCCGCGGCACAGGTGCAGCGGCCTGCAGATCGCTGAAGCGGGGAAAGTGCCAGTAGGGCTTGGGGGCGCCACCGAGCACGGAGAGCTCATCGCCTCCCGTCAGAAGGCCGGCGCGGATGCGGCGCTCCACCTCTTCGGCGCTCAGACCCTGCTCCCGTTCTCCGCCGGCACGGTGCAGGACGTAGGTTGTCTTTCGGACTGGATCCATGGGACTGGCCCTCTTGCGCTGGTCGCACCGCGACCTGTTCAAACTCAACCCGTCAACGCCTGAGGCTCATGCCGAAACTTCTACGTTTGCGCAAAGATAGTGCGACATAAGGCAACCGTCTGACAACGGCTGCAGCGGCTGCAGCGACTGCCCCACGGGCGTCTGCCCCACCGCTGCCGTGAGGGCAGCCTCCCAGGCGGAGGGCGGCGCGCCGATCTCGCGCACCGCCTGCGCGAAGGCCTCCAGCTCCAACGCGGTCGCAAGGCGCTTGGCGGGAAGCGGCGGTAGCGAAGCCGCCTGCTCCGCAAACCCCGCTGGCACCAGCTCGGCCGGAGGCTGCGAGCCGAACCAGGCCACCGGCACCGTCAGCGCCAGCAGCTTCTGCTTGCTCACAGGGACACTCCCGCCCGCCATCGCCTGCGGCGCATTCGCCGTCTGGTAGCGGAGCCGAAACAGGGCCGTATTGAGCAGCAGCGCAAGGCGCCGGAGCTCCGCGAGACCGCGCTCCGGCCGCGGCCACCCCACCAGCACCGACACGGCCGCTGCAACCTCGCCCGTCTCATCCGTCGCAGCCTCCACCACGCGGCTGAGCGCCGGCACACAGACCTTCGGGTGCCCATAGACCGCCGCACGACGACCCGCCGATGCCGCCGTCAGACGGGGCTCCTGCAGATCGCGCCCCAGATAGCGCTGCCGCTCACCCCAGCGAATACGATGGGGGTCGACGGCACCCGCCGTCACAAACCGAAAGCCCGGGCCACCCTCCGTCAGCAAACCCGCAAACCCGTAGGCCTCCGACACCGTCGCTCCGCTCTGCAGATGCACATGGTCGCCCAGTGCCACCCAGTCGGCAGGCCAGCCCTGCATCCATGGCTCCCACCAGGCCAGCCCGTCGCTGACCCAACGCACAGGACCCTGCGCCAAACCAACGCTGCGGGCCACCCAGAAGGAGACGGCCACCTGCGCACCCGCGAACCGAATCGGCTCCTCCGACCCAACCACCTCCACCTGCGCCCGCGACGCCCAGTGGTCGCGCAGGCCGCTGGCATAGGCCACGCTCTGCATCGCACGCGGCAGCACCAGCGCCACGCAACCACCGTCTCTCGCCCAGGAGAGCGAGAGCTCGGCAAAGATGGCGGCACGGTCGAAGGCGCCGCGCGCCGCATGGGGAAACCGCTGCCGAAGCAGGGCAGTCTGCCCCACCGTGCGGGCCGTCTCTCGCTCGATCGCGTTGCCGAAGGGCGGGTTGCCCACGACCAGCTCAAAGTCCGTGGGCCAAGGCGGAGGCTCGGTGAGCGCGTCGCCGCAGACAATCCAGCCCGCGACCACGCCCCAATCCAGCCCGCGCGACCGACGGCACAGCATGAGCCGCGCCCGCGTCACAGCCGCCGCCACCGCATCGACCTCAAACCCGAAGCAGTGCACCTCCGCGCCCGCGGGCGCCATCTCCCAGGCCGCCACCAGCAGCTCGCCCGTCCCGCAGGCGGCGTCGGCACACCGGAGCAGACCGGCCGCCCGATCCGACCAACCCGTGCTGGCCACCAGCCGCTGCGCCGACTCCGCGGGGGTATAGTAGATGCCGAGCGACCTGCGGGCCGCCTTTGCGCCCACACGGCTACGCACCCGCGCCTCGTAAAGCCCGCTCACCTCCGCATCGCTCACAGGGTCGACAGGCTCACTAGCAAGCCAGGGCTCCCAGAGCTCGCCCAGCGCCGCCTCTGCCAAGGCCGCAACCTCCGCCCGCTCCAGACCTGCAGCCACCGCAAGACCGCCCACCAGCCACCAGCCCTCGCGCGATTGCTCCTCTGCGGTCCTGCCGATGCTGTCTTGCAAGCAGACTCCTACCCGGGCAGGCGCTCGATCTTGGCGCCCAGTGCCCGGAGCTTGTCTTCGATTCGCTCATAGCCGCGATCAATGTGCCGCACATTGTAGATGGTGCTCTTCCCCTTTGCGGCCAGCGCCGCCAGCACCAGCGCCATGCCGGCACGCACATCGGGCGACGAGAGCGTCGTCCCCGTCAGCTGCGCAGGCCCGCTCACCACAACCCGGTGCGGGTCGCAGAGGATGATGCGGGCACCCATGCTCACCAGTGAGTCGGTGAAGAACATGCGGCCGTCGAACATCTTCTCGAAGAAGAGCACCATGCCGCGCGACTGGGTTGCCACGGTGATGGCAATCGACATCATGTCGGTCGGGAAGGCAGGCCAGGGGCCGTCATCAATCTTGGGGATCTGGTTCCCAAAGTCGTTGCGGATGGCCAGCTCCTGCTCTGCGGGCACATGGAGGTTGCCCTCGGCCAGCCGATACTCCACGCCGAGCCGGCTGAAGATGTGGCCGATCATGCGCACATCGTCGGGCACCACATCTTCGATGGTGATGGCCGAGCGGGTCATCGCAGCCAGCCCGATGAAGGAGCCGATCTCGAGGTAGTCGGAGCTGATGCGGTGGCGACCCGGTTGGAGGTGACGCACCCCTTCGATGGTCAGGGTGTTGGTGCCGATGCCGGAGATCTGGGCGCCGAGCGCGACCAGCATGCGGCAGAGCCCCTGCACATGGGGCTCACAGGCGGCGTTGCGGATGATGCTCCGGCCCGTGGCGAGCACCGCGGCCATGAGGATGTTCTCGGTGCCCGTGACCGAGGGCTCGTCGAGGAAGATGTCTGCGCCCGTGAGGCCGGGCGACGAGATCCGGATCATCGCATCGAACTCCACCGTTGCGCCCAGCGCCGTGAAGCCGCCGAAGTGGGTGTCGAGACGACGGCGGCCGATGACATCACCACCCGGCGGAGAGAGGGTGGTGGAGCCGAAACGGGCCAGCAGCGGGCCGGCCAATAAGATCGAGGCGCGGAGCTTGCGGCAAAGATCGGCCGGCGCCTCGCCGTGGGAGACACCACTGTTGTTGATCTCCACGGTGTTCGGACCGAGCCACTGGTGGCGGCCACCCATGCGCTCCATGATCTGGAGCATGATGAGCACATCTTCAATGCGCGGGACATTGTCGAGCGTCACGGTCTGATCGGTGATGAGCGTGGCCGCAAGTACGGGCAGCACCTCATTCTTCGAGCCTCCGGGCCGTACCGAGCCAGCAAGCGGATGGCCCCCCTCAATGATGAACTTCTCCATCTCCGCACTCTCCATGGTGGACGTCGACACCCCTAACGCCTCCACGGGGCCCTTGCCAACCGCCACCTTTCAGCCGCCCCAAAATGAGGATCGACGATAACTGCGCGTTGAGGTGAGAATCCTGCTAGATGCCGCGCGCCATGTTTTCCACCGACTCGACGCATCCCACTCTCCTCAAGGCTCTTCTCGCGAAGGGCTACGAGTCTCCTACCCCTGTTCAGGCAATGGTCGCCGACGCCCCGCGCGAAGCCGACCTGCTCGTCTCTGCCCGCACTGGCTCCGGTAAAACCGTTGCCTTTGGGCTCGCCATGGCCAACGCCATCCTCGGCGACGAAGAACACTTCCCAGCCCGCTCCTGCCCGCGCGCGCTGATCATCGCGCCCACGCGTGAGCTGGCCACCCAGGTGGCCCGCGAGCTCTCTTGGCTCTACGCCGGTACCTCTGCCCGTAACGAACGGGTGGTTGCCACCTGTGTCGGCGGCTCCGATGCCCGTTCCGAGGCCCGCGCGCTCGACATGGGTCCCTCCATTGTCGTCGGCACGCCCGGCCGACTCTGCGACCATCTCCGCCGCGGGCGGCTCGATCTTTCGGGCCTCAAGGTTGCCGTCCTCGACGAGGCCGACGAGATGCTCGACATGGGCTTCCGCGAGGAGCTTGAGGCCATCCTCAAGGCTGCCCCTGCAGAGCGCCGCACGCTGATGTTCTCGGCCACGCTGCCCAAGGAGATCGAGCAGCTCGCCCGCGCCTTCCAGAAGGGCGCCGTACGCATCGCAGCCAACGCACTCAACGAGCAGCACTCCGACATCGAAGTGCAGGCCCTCTTGGTCTCGCCCATCGAGATCGGCCACGCGGTCGTCAATGTGCTCCGCGAGGCAGACGCCCCGGCCTCTATCGTCTTCTGCGCCACCCGTGACGGCACCGCCCGCATGTGGTCGAGCCTCCGTGAGCGCGGCTTCGCTGCCGTTGCCCTCTCGGGTGAGCTCTCGCAGAACGAGCGCAACCGCGCCCTGCAGGCCCTCCGCGACGGCACCGCCAACATTCTTGTCGCCACCGACGTCGCGGCACGCGGACTCGACCTGCCCTCCGTGGGTCTGGTCATCCATGCCGACCTGCCGAACGACAAAGAGGTCTTCCAGCACCGCAACGGCCGTACGGGCCGCGCGGGCAAGAAGGGCCGCGCCGTCCTCATCGTGGCTGCGCCCAAGCGGCGCCGCGCAGAGTTCCTCCTCCGCGACTCGGGCCTCCGCCCGAACTGGATGGAGGTCCCCTCCGCCGAGAAGATCGAGCAGCAGGACCGCTCCCGCGTGGTGGGCGAGCTCCTCCAGGCAGCCGAACTCGCAGATCCCGATGCGATGGCGCTTGCCTCGCAGGCGCTCAGCAAGGCGCTCCTCGATGCCGGCTCGGAGCTCACCGCCGATGCGGCACCCGAACAGGCCATCCGCCTCATCGCCGCCTTTGCCACCAGCCTCGTGCAGCGGCTCCCCGTTCCCGAAGATATGCCGGAGACGCTGCGCCTCAACCAGCGCCGCGTAACGCCGCCCGAGCCCTCCTCTGCAGCCACCCGCCAGTATGGCGAGACCGGCCGCGACGCCGGCTCTCACCACCTGCAGGCACCGGCGGCACGCTCTG
This sequence comes from Bradymonadia bacterium, assembly GCA_044236985.1. Classification (GTDB taxonomy): domain Bacteria; phylum Myxococcota_A; class Bradymonadia; order REDH01; family REDH01; genus CAIWGR01. Next base: position 7,308 of record JBIIFW010000051.1, read on the forward strand.
GCGCGCCCAGCCGACCCGCGGGCGACCGTGGCGAGGTGCAGGCCGTCTGGTTCCGCGTGAATGTGGGCCGTCGACACAACGCCGACCCGCGCTGGCTCATCCCCCTCATCTGCCGTCGCGGCGATGTGGAGAAGAGCGACATTGGCTCCATCCGCATCATCGAGAACGAGACCCGCTTCCAGATCGGCCTTTGGGCCGCGGAGCACTTCGACCGCGCGGTTCGCCGCCCGGATCGCAAGGACCCGCAGGTCCGCTTTGCCGTCGCCGAAGACTAGGCTGCACTGGCCTCCGCCTCAACGCGGAGGGCTGGCCGAGAGAACAGAGCTCCGCTCCGCCTCAACGGCGGGGCAGGAGCAGCTGCGCGAACAGCTCCGACCTGGCCGCGCCGGTGGCCTCCAGGTCGCGCTGCTCCACTCGCCTCACCGGCGGGGGAGGGTAGCTGCGCGAACAGCTCCAAAACGGCGCAGGGCGCGATCCTCTCGGACCGCGCCCCACGATGAAGCAACAGGCGCCCTGCGGCGCGGGGCGACGACCTAGAAGTCGTCGTCCATGCCGCCCATGCCACCCATGCCGCCCATGCCGCCAGCGCCACCGCCGGCCGGCTTCTCGTCCTTCGGCTTCTCGACCACCGCACACTCGGTGGTGATGAGGAGACCGGCCACCGAAGCAGCGTTCTGGAGAGCGGTGCGGACCACCTTGGCGGGGTCGATGACGCCCATCTCGATCATGTCGCCGTAGACCTCGGTCGCCGCGTTGTAACCGAAGTTACCGGTCGACTCGCGGATGCGGTTGATGACGATGGAGCCGTCGATGCCGGCGTTGGCCGAGATCTGACGGAGGGGCTCTTCGACGGCCCGCTTGAGGATGGCGATACCGAAGTCGCGCTCATCGCCGAACTTGATGTCGTTGAGGACGTGAGAGGTGCGGATGAGCGCAACGCCGCCGCCGGCGACAATGCCCTCTTCTGCAGCCGCGCGGGTGGCGGCGAGCGCGTCGTCGACGCGGTCCTTCTTCTCCTTCATCTCGGTCTCGGTGGCAGCGCCAACCTTGATGACCGCAACGCCGCCGACAAGCTTGGCGAGACGCTCCTGGAGCTTCTCCTTGTCGTAGTCGCTCTTGGTCTCTTCGATCTGCGAGCGGATCTGCTTCACGCGGCCGTCGATGGACTCGCGGTCGCCGAAGCCGTCGATGACGGTGGTGTTGTCCTTGGTGATGCGGACCTTCTTGGCGCGGCCAAGGTCGGAGAGCGTCACATTCTCGAGCTTCATGCCGAGGTCTTCGCTGATGACCGTTCCGCCCGTGAGGACGGCGATGTCGCCGAGCATGGCCTTGCGGCGGTCACCGAAGCCGGGCGCCTTGACGGCGGCGACGTTCAGCGTGCCACGGAGCTTGTTGACGACGAGGGTGGCGAGCGCCTCGCCCTCGATCTCCTCGGCGATGATGATGAGGGGCTTGCCGCTGCGGGCCGCCGCCTCGAGAACGGGAAGAAGATCGCGCATGTTCGACACCTTCTTCTCGTAGAGGAGAATGAAGGGGTCATCGAGCTCGGCCGACATGCGGTCTGCATCGGTGACGAAGTAGGGCGACACGTAGCCGCGGTCGAACTGCATGCCCTCGACAACCTCGAGCTCGGTCTCCATGCCCTTGGCCTCTTCGACGGTGATGACACCGTCGGCGCCAACCTTCTCCATCGCCTTGGCGATGAGGTTGCCGATGGTCTCGTCGCCGTTGGCCGAGATGGTGCCGACCTTGCCGATCTCCTGGGGATCACTGGTGGGCTTGGCCGACTTCTTGATCTCGGCGATGATCGCCTCGACGCCGGCGTCGATGCCGCGCTTGAGCGACATGGGGTTGTGGCCGGCAGAGACAAACTTCACGCCTTCGCGGAAGATGGCCTCGGCAAGGACCGTCGCGGTGGTGGTGCCGTCGCCGGCCACATCGGCCGTCTTCTTGGCGGCTTCACGGACCATCTGGGCGCCGAGGTTCTCGAACTTGTCGGCAAGCTCGATCTCCTTGGCGACCGAGACGCCGTCCTTGGTGACCTTGGGGCCACCGAAGGACTTCTCGATCATGACGTTGCGGCCCTTGGGCCCAAGCGTGACCTTGACCGACTTGGCGAGGATGGTGACGCCGCGGAGCATGCGACGACGGGCTTCTTCCTTGAAGATGATTTCTTTGGCAGACATAACTGACCTCGTTGAGGAGTGGGTTTACGGAGGGGTGGGCGACTAGCCGAGCACTGCGAAGATATCTTCCTCGCGAAGGAGCGTGTGCTCGACGCCGGCGATGTTGACCTCGGTGCCCGAGTACTTGCCGAAGAGGACGCGGTCGCCGATCGCGACGTTGAGGGCGATGCGCTCACCCTTGTCGAGCTTGCCGGGACCGACGGCGATCACGGTGCCCTCTTGCGGCTTCTCCTTGGCGGTGTCGGGGATGATGATACCGCCGGCGCTGCGCTCTTCGCTCTCGATGCGCTTGACGAGGACACGGTCGTTAAGGGGCTTCACATTCATGGCTCGTTCTCCTTTCAAGGGATGCTTGGTGGGTGGCCGTCGCGACTGCTCGGGCAACCCGGTTGTGTGGGTGGCCGCGTTGGTAGGCACCGGAGTGAGGGTGTCAAGCAGGCTGCGCCTTGTCCCCAGATCGCGCAGCGCGAGGCGTCGGCCGGGGGAGGATCGGAGGCGGTGATCTTTCGCGCAGGATCTTTCTTACGATCTCTCACCTAAACCATTGTGGAGGCGCCCGTTTCGCCACTTTTCCACAGGTGTCACTCTTCTGAAACCCTGCTGTTGCATTGTTAGAAAGTACGGGTTTTCAGACACTTACAATCTTGCTCCGCAGCCACAAAGACTGGCTCCCGCCGTTGAATGTTGACGCTCCACTTGGCTAGCAAGTTCCTCCCCGGTCTGCGCGCAACTCTGCTCCACCGGTCTGACTGCCTTTGACCTCTCCGCAACGCGGAGACGGACGGATTGATGGAAGAACGCTGGAATCAGACCCTCGTGGCGCTGCACGGGAAGTATGGCGAGGCCGCGGTGAGCGAGCTCCTCGACGGCTCCTCGGTGCGCTTCGATGCAGCCAAGGGGCTCATCGCCCTCTCGGCCCGCGACGAGGCCGCGGCCACGAAGATCAACCAAGCCTTCCACAGCGACCTCGAACAGTCCGCCCGTCTGGCCTGGGGCCGTGATGTGCGGGTTCGCGTCCGCTCAGGCGGCGTGGATGCGCCTGCCGAAGCGGCCATCGAAGAGCCCGCGCCGCAGCTCTCCCTCTTTGACTACACGCCCGAGCTCGAGGAGCCCTCGCTCTTCGATCTTCCGCCCGTCGCTCCGCCCCTGCCCGTACCGGCTGTGGCCGCACCAGCGGCCGCACCTGTTGCTCTTTCCAACGCGCCGACGAACGAGGCGGCCGAGCTCCGTATGCGGGCAGCCGGCCTCTCGCGCGGGCTCGACTTTGCCCACTTTGTGGTCGGTAGCTCGAACCAGTTTGCCTGGGAGGCGGCGCGCGCCGTCACCGAGTCGCCCGGCACCCACTACAACCCCTTCTTCCTCTTCGGTGGCGTCGGCCTCGGCAAAACCCACCTGATGCAGGCAATTGGCGCCGCCATCACCGTCAACAACCCCGAGGCGCGGGTCCGGTATGTGCATGCGGAGACCTTCCTGAACGAGCTCATCTCGTCGATCGCAGGCAACGCGATGGAGGCCTTCCGGGCCCGCTACCGGCGCGATGTGGATGTGCTCCTGCTCGACGACATCCATGTG
>JBIIFW010000379.1:0-2977 GCA_044236985.1 Bradymonadia bacterium
GGTGGTGAACATCACGCCCGGCTCGGCCGACTACGGCAACGATGCGTTGGGCTACGGCATCTTCCCGGGGCAGTATGGCATGGCGGTCTTCTCTCGGTATCCCATCGCGCTCGCGCAGGTTCGGACCTTCCAGACCCTCCGCTGGTCGGAGCTGCCCCAGAACCTGCAGCCGGTCGACTGGTACGGCGCCGAAGCGGTGGCGCTCTTGCGGCTCTCGTCGAAGAACCATGCCGACCTGCCCATCGAGGTAAACGGGCGGCTGCTCCATCTGTTGGTGAGCCATCCCACGCCGCCCAGCTTCGATGGCGCGGAAGACCGGAACGGCCGCCGCAACCACGACGAGATTCGCTTCTGGTCGGACTACCTCAGCGGCGGAGACGCTGTCGCGAGTTGGCTCCGCGACGACAACGGCCAGCGTGGCGGCCTCGACCCCGCGGTGCCCTTCGTGATTCTCGGCGACCTCAACAGCGACCCAATCGACGGCGGCAGCCGCCACGAGGCGATCGTCTCGCTGCTCGCCCATCCGCGCCTGCAAGACCCGCGGCCGGAGAGCACCGGCGGAGCCTACGCCGCGACCGCGGACGGCAGAGCCAATGCGACCCATCGCGGCGACCCCCGACAAGACACCGCCGACTTCAGCGACGGCTCTGTGGGCAACCTCCGCGTGGACTACGCGCTCCCGTCGGCCAACCTCGTGGTTCGCGGTTCGGGTGTCTACTGGCCTGCGCCGGGCGAACCCTCCGACGAACTTGCCGGCGTCTCAGACCACCACCTCGTCTGGGTCGATGTGACGCTCGGGGCGGGGGAGTAGGGCCGGCGGACCTCGCACCTCGAGAGAGCGCGGGCGCGTAAGTAGCGGCGCTTAGGGCTGTCCTGTGAGCGGCGGTGCCTCGGGTGCGGGGCAGCTCTGCCAGCACGAGTCGAACTGGGCCTGACCGGAGGCAATGCAGAGCTCGTCGCCGTATCCGAAGTCTCCGTAGTTTCGGCAGGCCTGGGTAACGGCGTCTGCGGCGGAGCGGCATTCGCGTTCGCAGGTCACACCGGCGGCCGGTGCAGCGGTAACGACGTCGACCGCTGCCGGCGATTCGGCGACTGTCTCAGAAGAGCCCTCGGCCGCACCCGCGCAGCTGTCGTAGATGGTCTCGTCGCCGAAGGTGCAGCGCATGCCGCCGAAATGGGGGTTGTAGAGGTCGCTCAAGCGGCAGTTGTCGAGCGCGACCTGGAGCGTGGCGTCGGCACTGGAGATGACGGGCTCACCGTTGCAGCGGTAGCCGTTGTAGAGGGCTGTGACGGCCGCCTCTCCGCCACCCGTGGAGCAGCTCGTTGCGCAGATATCCAGCGCCTCGGAGGCAGCAGCCATGCAGTCGTCGTCCGACATATGCCGCCCGGTCAGGCAGTGCTGCGCCGCGGCGTTCGCCATGACGCGGCAGTCCGAACTGCAGACCGTAGGCGCGCCGGGTGTGCCCTCCGCACCTGCGCCCGACCCAGCGGCAGCCATCTCGCCCCCCGCAATCCGCTCAATGCAGTTGCCGAGCAGGCAGGCGCGTCCCGCCGCGCAGTCGTCGTCGCTCTCGCAGCCTGCGACGCAGAGGCTGGTCGTCACGCCCGCCGTGCCGCAGGAGGGCGCGAGGAGCTCCACCTCGTCGGCCCGTGCGCACCGTGCCGTGGGCCCGAGCGCAGCGCAGGCGTCCTCATCGCAGGGGAGGGTGCAGATGCTGCAGGCGCAGCTCAACTCGCCGCAGGGGATGTCGGAGGAGCAGTAGCGGAGCCAGTTTGTGTTGCTGTCGAGCCGTGGCGCGATCGATGGCTGCCCGCCTCCCTCGCCGCAGGCTGCGAAAAGGATGACCACTGAAATGAGTTGGAGAAGATTCCTCATCCTTCGACCTCCGTTTCGGCCTCATCCGCTGCGGTAGCAGCTCCCTCGGGCGTTGTCTCCAAGACTGCGTCCTGGACTGTCTGACCGAAGTAGAAGTGGACCTTGCGCTTGCGTGACTCCGGGATGGGATTCTCCCGGTTGTGGGCCGCCACCTTCTCCCAGAGCCGGTTCACGTCGCCGCGCACGGTCCGGAGCAGCGCATAGACCTCCTCCTCGTGCGGGTGACCGGGGTAGATGTCGAAGCCTAGCGTCGCGCCACCCACGGTGTCTTGCGGGAGCGAGATGCTACTGCCGCCCTGCAGCTTGGTCACGATGGCGGTGCAGACCGTCTGGTAGTGGTCGATGACGGCGCCCGCCCAACCGACCGCCGCTCCGACGGGGACGGTCACCGTGGAGGCCCGATAGCGCGTCATGGCCTCCGACCTGCCTCGCTCGGCTGCACTCTCCGCTTCGATGCGACCGGAGGCGCAGAGGTCGGCAAGCGCCGCCGTGATGACCTCCTCCTTCCAGCCCGTGACCGAAGCAATCTCGCCGAGCGTTGCAATGCGCCGCCGGTAGATGAAGACCCAGAGCAGCGTTGCGATCTCATCGCGGTCGAGCTCGCGCAGCGCTGCTCCGGAAACATCTCTTGGACTGAGCCGATAAACGGCCTGCGGACCCTTGCCGCGACGCTCGAGCACCCCGCTGACGAGCAGGTCGTTGAGGACCGCTGCGACGTTGTCCTCACCGTCGACCGCGAACCGCTTCATGAGTCGCTGGCGGGTGGTTTCGGGGTTCTTCTCCAGGTGGTCGAGCACAGCTTCCCAGAGCGTGCGGTGCGCGGCAGAGGAGCTCTCCGAGAGGCGCTGCACCTTCTTCTGGTAGGTGCGGAGGGCCAGCCCGAACATGTCGGCGGCAACCTTGCGGCCCACGCCCTGCTCCTCAATCGCCCGCGAGAGGTCGACGAAGACCTGGTCGGCCACGTGGGCCAGCGGAGCCCGAATACCTGCCGCGGTCGATACACCCGCGATCAGAACCGTTGTCTGGTGCACGATGGCATCGATCAGCAGCTTTGCGAGCATGGGGCTCCAGGCGTTCGGTGTCGGGCGGAGGTCAGTCTGG
>JBIIFW010000378.1:0-2977 GCA_044236985.1 Bradymonadia bacterium
AGTGATATCCGCAGCATCGAAGCCGCGCTGCTTGCGCTGAAGCGCTGCCACGAGCGGGTAGTCGACGGTCGCACCAAAGCCGAACCACTGCAGGTTGAAGAGCAGCTGCAGGTCGCGCAGATCGGCTTCGCTGAAGCGGGCCACGGCCGCTTCAGCGAAGCTCTCGCCGCGGAGCGCGAGCAGCTCCGCATAACGGGGCTGGGGGCGCACGCAGCGCTCCCAATGGCAGGAGAAGAAGTGGCGGACGATGAAGCTCCGCTCCGCCCCCGAGAGCTGCTCCGGCGGCGTTGAAGACAGCCGCTCCCAGCGATCGGTCGCACCCTGCTCCAGCGCCGCGAGCTGCTCCAGCAGCACCCCCGAGAAGTTGGCGACCGAATGGATGGCAGGGTGACGCATGAGCATCCAGGCCATGTCGTAGTAGGACTTGGTTGCGTGGAGCCGTACCCAGGGGAGCCGCGCCTCATCGCCTCCCTCCACCGCGTAGTGGGGTTGGTGAAAGTGCCAGACGAAGAGGAGATCGAGCTCGGCTGAGGGTACTGGCTTAGGCATCAAGGCTGAATCCGAAGGCCCTTGGGCGCCACCGCGATCCCCTCCTCGGTTACTGTCAGGCCACGTGCCCGATCGTGGTCATGGTCGAAGCCTACGCGGGCGCCGGGCTCCACCACCACATTCTTGTCGAGGATGGTCCGAAAGAGCTGCGCATGTCGGCCCACCTCCACGCCTTCGAAGAGGATGCTGCTCTCCACCCGAGAGTAGGAGCGGACGCGGACGAGTGGGCTGAGGATGGAGCGGTAAACCATGCCGCCGGAGACGATGGTGCCCTCGCTCACAAGCGACTCGACGGCCGATCCAACCCGGTTGGAAGCGAGGTCGTCATGCACGAACTTTGCCGGCGCGAGCTGGTGATAGTCGGTTCGGATGGGCCACTGCCGATTGTAGAGGTCGAGGACGGGGAGCACGGAGACGAGGTCCATGGAGGCCTCGAAGTAGCTGCCTACACTGCCCACATCGCGCCAGTAGCCCCGCTCGCGCTCCTGCTGACCCGGCACATGATTCTGCGAGAAATCGTAGGCAAAAACAGCCCTGCCCTCCTGCAGCATCGTGGGGATGATGTCGCGACCGAAGTCGTGATCGGAGGGCTCGCGCGTGGCGTCGGTGCGCACCTGATGTTCGAGCGCCGTACGGGTGAAGAAGTAGTTTCCCATGCTGGCGAGACACCAGTCGGGTCGGCCGGGGATCGTGGGCGGATCGGTCGGCTTCTCGACAAAGCGACGCACGCGCCAGTGCGCATCGACCTCCATGATTCCAAACTGATGTGCTTCGGCAACAGGCACAGGGATGGCCGCAATCGTGAGCTCGGCGCCCCGCTTACGATGGAGCCGGAGCATCTGCGACACATCCATCTTGTAGACGTGGTCGGCGCCAAAGACGCCAACATCGGTGGGGTCTGCGTCGTCGATGAGGTTGAGGTTCTGGAAGATGGCATCGGCCGAGCCGCGATACCAGCCGAGGCCTGTCCGCTGCTGCGCCGGCACGGGCTCGACGAAGTGGTCGAGCGGGCGGGCGAGCCGCCAGGCGCGCGAGATGTGCTGCGACAGCGACTGCGACTTGTACTGCGTGAGCACAACAACCCGGTAGAAGCCCGAGTTGACCAGGTTGGAGAGCACGAAGTCGATGAGCCGGTAGCGGCCGGCGAAGGGCACGGCAGGCTTGGTCCGGTCTTGGGTGAGGGGCATCATCCGCGTGCCGCGGCCACCTGCCAACACCATCATCAGGGTACGATTCATGCGAGGTGCCTGGTTGAGGAGAGACTATCGGGAGGCCGACTCCAACCCATAGTAGTAGGCGGCTCCCATACAAGCAGCTAGCAGCAGGAGCAGCAGGAAGGGGCGGACCCAGCGCCGCTGCCCCTCGGCCGGCGGCGTGGCGGGCTCAGCCTGCGCAGCAGTTTGCGCCGAAGCCACAGCCGGTTGCGCCGCCGTCGCCAGCAGCTGCACGGGGCCGACAGCAGGCTCGGCGGTCTCGAGTTCCAGCGCCCCCGTCGCCATGGATGGCAGCGGCCGAATCCGCATCACGGCCGGAACCGGCATGGTCGCTGTGTCGGGATGAAGGGCGAAGTCGAGGTACTGTGCGACATCGTAGGAATCGACCGAGAGGCCGGCTGCAAAGAGGAAGCGGTTGAGGTCGGTACCAAACTCGCGGGCGGTGGCGTACCGACGGTCGCGGTCCCCTGCGAGCGCACGCCGCACGATGGCCTCGAGCTCGGGATGGAGGTCGGCGCAGAGCGGCGCGAGCCCAGGAATGCGCGCCTGCTTCACCCGCTGGAGCGTCTCAAGGTCGTTGTCGCCCTGGAAGAGCCGCCGACCGGCGAGCAGCTCCCAGAGGATGACGCCGAGCGAGAAGATATCACTCCGGCCATCCACCTCCTGACCGTCGGCCGATTCGGGCGAGAGGTAACCATACTTGCCCTTCACGAAGCCAGGGTCGGTGCTCTCCATCTGGCTTGCCGCCTTGGCCAGACCAAAGTCGGTGATCTTCACCTCGCCTTCTCGGCTGATGAGGATGTTGGGCGGGCTAACATCGCGATGAACGATCCGCAGCAGGCTCCCATCACTGTCTTTGCGTTCGTGCGCGTAGGCGAGCGCCTTGCAGACCTCGATGCCGATCCGCACCGCGACGGCGATGGGGAAGGGGCGCTGGCTCGCGCGGGCGAGCTCCATGAGCGTCTTGAGGTTTGCGCCATCCACATACTCCATGACGATGAAGTAGGTTTCGCCGGCGCGGCTCACGTCGAAGACAGAGACGATGTTGGCGTGGCTCAGCGCGAGCGAGACGCGGGCCTCGTCGAGAAACATGTTGACGAACTTTGCGTCGGCCGCGAGCTGCGGCAGGACCCGCTTGATGGCGACCTGCTTCTCGTAGCCATCGAGGCTCACGGCCTTTCCGCGGAAGACCTCCGCCATACCGCCGACATCGA
>JBIIFW010000380.1:0-2970 GCA_044236985.1 Bradymonadia bacterium
AGCAGGTGGTGGTTGCAGACGCGGGTGTGGCGATTCCTGATGGTGGTCTGGCGCTGCCCGACGGCGGCCTCTCGGCTGCCGATGCAGGCGTAGCCGGCGCGAGCTCCTCAGAAGGTCAGTTGACGCTGGCCGAGTTCCGCGGCGTGGTCGATGTGGCGGCCGGCAGCATGAAGTTCGAGATGCTGGAGGGTGACGAGGTCACCTCGCCGGAGCTTCGCCGTTTGCAGCAGGGCCTCTGCGCACTGTCGATTGTGCAGGACGGCGTGCCGGGTAGCGGCCCTGCCGACTCGCTTGAGCTTGTGACCGACGCGACGGGCCTTGATGCGGCTTGCGCGGGTTACGCGGCGAGTCCAATCTTCTGCGGCGATGTTACGATCCGCTCCTTCTACACGGCGGCCAAGAACAACGCCTACGCGCAGATCACCACGCTGGTGCCCTCGACGGGCTACGCGGTGCAGAACGGCGACAGCATCCCGGGCGCCTCGAGCGGCCTCGGCTCCTTCTCCTATGGCAACCTGGCGGCCGCGCCGGGCCCCGGCAACAGCGCGACGCGCCCCTGGGTCTTCGCCCGCGCCGGCGGTAACTTCACCTTCCAGGGTCGCGTGGTCATCGACATCACCGAGCTCTGCAACGGCACCGATGAAGATTGCGACGGCCTCATCGATGAGAATGCCGGCTGCTTCGCCGCCGGCACGGCCTGCACGGCAACGGCGGATTGCGCTGCCGGCCTCGACTGCAACAGCGGCCTCTGCGGAGCGCCCGGTGCCGCGGGTTCGGCCTGCGTGACGACGGCGAACTGCAATGCCGGCCTCACCTGCCTCTCCAGCGTCTGCACCTCCGTGACGACCCCGGCTGCGGCCGGCGACCTGCTTGTGACCGAGGTCATGCCCCGCTCCATCAGCGGCACGGGCGACCTTGGCGAGTGGTTCGAGATCCACAACCCGACCACCAGCTACTGGGACATCTCGACCTGCTCGTGGGACGACAACAACTCGACCAACCTGATCAGCAGCCTGACCCGTCCGTCGACGGGCGCCAACTCGACCATCATCCCCCCGGGTGCCTACCGGGTGTTTGCCCAGTCGGCCGTCGCTGCCGAGAACCATGGCCTGACCCCCGACTTCATCTACGACCCGCTGATCGTGCTGTCGAACACGGCCGACCTGGTCCGGATCAAGTGCGGCACGACCCTGATCGACGAGGTTGCATGGACCGCCTCTTCGACCGGCTTCGTCGCGCTCGGCAAGTCGGCGCAGCTCGACCGGACGATCCTCAGCAGCACCTCGAACGACGACTACACGAACTGGTGCACTCCTTCGTCGCCGACCTACTCGACGGGCTACTCGGGCACGCCCGGCGCGCAGAATGTGAGCTGCTTCGTCAACCAGACCATCGACCGTTGCCGCCTCGACACCCCCGCGACCATCTCGCAGATCACGGCGACCAACGCCTATGTCTACGGTCGCGTCCGCGTTCTTGGTCTCACGGACCAGACCAACTTCGTCGACCTCAACGGCCTTGTGAAGATGCAGGCCGGCTACGGCCCGACGGGCAGCGATGCCTCGACCTGGACGAACTGGAGCCCGTCGGGTGTTGCGTCGATTGGCTACGGCTCGACCATCACCACCGAGGCTGGATTTGACGAGTACCGGGCCCAGCTCACGGTCCCGTCGACGGTTGGAAACTACGACTTCGCGGTCCGCTTCTCGGGCGACGGCGGCACCACCTGGACCTACTGCGACAAGAATGCCGGTGCCGGCGCTGACGGCTCGGAGAATGGCTACCAGGCCGCCAACGCGGGCGCCCTTACGGCCCGTACGCCTCCGAACAACCCGGGCGTTGGCGGCCTTGTCATCACCGAGCTGATGGTCGCTTCGCAGGCCGGATCGCCCGATGATGGTGAGTGGATCGAGGTCTACAACCCGTCGACGACGCAGACCTACGACCTCGACGGCTGCTCCATCAGCGACGGTACGAGCAGCGTTGGCATCACGACCACGACGACGGTCGGGCCGGGCGCCTACTTCCTCTTCGGTCGTTCGACCGACTCGGCCGCCAACTTCGGCGCGCCGGTGGATTTTGCCTGGGGCATCAACTTCCAGCTTAACAACAGCGGCGAGAGCCCGACCCTGACCTGCGGCACCACGGTGGTGGACACGGTCGTCTACCCGCAGCTCTTTGAGCGCGAGCAGGGCGCCTCGTTCCAGCTTCACCCCGGTTCGCTCGATGCGGTGACCAACGATGCGGCGACGACGGCTTGGTGCAACAGCCGCACCACCTTCGGCACCGCTGGCAAGAAGGGCACGCCGAAGGCGGCCAACCCGAGCTGCAACGTGACCATCGACAGCTGCCAGCTCGTGTCGCCGACGACCGCTCAGACGGGCTACGCCGGCGCCACCGCGACCATCGCGGCGACCTACAGCGTGGCCGGCCTGACCAACACGACGACGGGCTTCGACTACGCGAGCCGCATCGTCGGCGAGGCGGCCATCGGCCCCGATGGCGCCAACCCCACCGCGAGCACCAGCAACTGGGCCTTCACGACCGGCAGCAGCGATGCGGCCTTCTCGGATGCAACGCTTGACCGCTCGGTCACCACCGCGACCTTCCCGGCGCTTGGCAGCTACGACATCGCCTACCGCATGTCGGGCGACGGCGGCGCCACCTGGACCTACTGCGACACGACGCTCAACCTCACCAACGCCGACTACGCGGCCGCCGATAGCGTGGCGCTGACCACCACGACGCCTCCCGGCCCCCCGACGGCCGCCGGCGACGTCATCTTCTCGGAGCTCATGGTCAGCAGCGGCCTGGGCAGCACCGGTTCGCCCTCGACCGACCGTGGCGAGTGGGTTGAGGTTCGCAACACGACCGCGAACGACCTCAACCTCGCGGGTTGCAGCTTCACCGACGGCGAGGCGACGACGACGATCTCGGGCGCACTCGTTATCGCTGCTGGCGGCTACGCCA